>CAZQGH010000005.1:6712-42315 GCA_964592915.1 Candidatus Woesearchaeota archaeon
CTTTTATCTTAGAAATTAGGCAAATTTACCGAAAGGTTTATATATTCATTATATATTACATAATAGTATTCATATGAATACTCATAACAGGAAACATAGGAAAGTTTATAAGGAATTACATAATAATATTACAATGAACATTCATAGTAAAGCTATGCAGGATAAGATATTGCGTTTCCTGGGGAAAAAGAGGGTGATTACTAGTTCTGAACTTGCCAGATACCTGAAGGTATCATGGAATACTGCTGAGAAGTATCTTTTAGAGCTAGTTATAGAAAAAAAAGTTGAAAAAATAAAAAAAGAGGGAGTTAATCTCTGGGTGTTGCAAGATGGTGAGGATTGATAAGAAAAAGGGACAGATAGCTATATTTGTTATTATTGGATTTCTATTTGTTGTTATCTTAGTTGTTTTGTTTTTAATCAGGCCAAGATTAGAACATAAAGATGAACCTTCTTATATGGATCCTCAAAATTACATGGATGATTGCATGCAAGAAGCTGCAAAAGAAGCTATATCATTGATTTCAAAACAGGGGGGTTATATTAATCCTCCAAACTACTTGCCATATAAAGGAAATAATTTAAGTTATACTTGTTATAATATTAATTTTTACCAACCTTGCGTTATGCAAACTCCTCAATTGATTAAGCATGTTTCGAACCAAATAAAAATTTATTCTGAACCTAAAATTAACAATTGCTTTTCTGCATTAAAACAAGGATTAGAAAAAAGAGGTTATGATGTTTCTATAGATGATAAATCATATTTAGAAGTAGAATTCGGACCAAGAAGAGTATTTTTAGATATAGATAGGGGTTTTGTGATGAGAAAATCTGGAGAAGTTAAAAGCTTTGATTCATTTAATTCTATAATTATCGACCCGATATATGATTTTGCTGAAATTGCTCAAGAAATTTCGAATCAGGAAGCAAGGTTTTGCCATGCTGAATATATTGGATTATCATTTTCATATCCAAGATTTAGAATTGATAAAAATCAGTATGGCTCAGGGTTAACTGCGAGTAAAGTTTATACTATAGCTGAGATAAGTAGCGGAAGAGAATTTTTATTTGCTGTTCGAAGTTGTGCAATGCCTGGGGGATTATAATGAAATTAGATAGTAGACATATCATGACCAAAAAAGCAGGAATAAGTTATTTGGAAATATTGATTATGATTATCTCTATATTTGCTTTCTCTTATTTATTATATCAAACTAGCAGTTTATTTGGGCAAGTTAGTGCTCAATCAATTGTCCAAACAAATAATAATGATTATTCTGAAGATGAAAATCAAATTTATGAATCTGAAGAAATTTTAACTGAGAAAAGTATAAGCAATGAACAATCCCAATGGGGTTGTTGTCAAGAAACAATATTTGGGAATTATTGTCAGGACATTCCAATTGATTCTTGTAATGAGTTATGCAGTGTTGAATGCTTACCAACAAAATGTGAATTTTCATCAACTTGTAAATTAGGTTGTTGTTTTGATAGTGAAGAAGGAACTTGCGGATTAAGTTCTCCTCAGGCAGCATGTGAAGGGGAGTGGTATGAAAACAAAGGGTGCAATATTCCTGAATGTGAAAATGCCTGTTGTGTTTTAGGTAAGGAAACAGTATTTACAACTGAGCAAAGATGTGAAAAACTTAGTTCATTTTACGGATTAGAATTTGATTACAGACAAGAAATTACTAATGAAATTGCTTGCTATTCTTTAGCTTATCAGCAGGATGAAGGAGCTTGTTTAATTGAACAAGGTGGAGAAAGAACCTGTAAATTTACAACAAAATCTGAATGTATCAGTTTAACAGGAAATGCAAATAATTTTTTCAAGAATTATTTATGTTCTCATCCAGATATAAATGCTTCATGTATCAGGCAATCATATACAGGATGTGTTGAAGGAAGAGAGGAAGTTTACTGGTTTGATTCTTGTGGAAATAAGGAAAATGTTTATGATTCTAATAAAGATGCAAGTTGGAATAATGGTAAAAAATTAGGTTTGAATGAGTCGTGTAACCCAGATTCAGGAAACATTGAAAATAAAGATTGCGGGAATTGCAATTATTTTTTAGGAAGTAGATGTGGATTGGCTAATGAATTAGATATTGAGCATGGAGAATATATTTGTAATAATTTAAATTGTAAAAATGCTCCTTATGTTGTGGATGCTTTAGGAAATGTTCTCAAAAATAAAGACAGGATTAATGGAGAATCCTGGTGCGTTTATGATTCTGTTATTGGTAGTGGAAAAGATATTGTTGGTTCTCGCCATTTTAAATATTACTGTATTGATGGGAAAGTTGAAGTTGAACCTTGCGCTGATTTCAGGCAGGAAATATGTGTTGAATCTCAAATTGAAGAGGAAGAGAATAAAATTTCGCAAGCTTCTTGTGTTATTAATAAATGGAGGAGTTGTTTAGATTATAATGTTAATGCTGAAAAAAAAGGTGACAAAATTGATTATAAAAAAGTGATAGAACAATGCAGTAATAATTCAGATTGTTATGTTAAAGAATTAGATTTTGGAAAAAGCTATAATTTTTACCAGTGTTTGCCGAGATATCCTCCAGGATTGGATTTAGAGCAGAGAGGGGATTTAGCTGAATCTGTTTGCTCAATGGGAAATTTCGAATGTATTAAAGTTGAGGTGAAAACCTTAACAGGATGGGATTGTGTTGCCGGATGTGATTGTGATTCAAAAAGTTATACTCAACAAATGAATGACTGGTGCATCTCATTAGGAGATTGCGGGGGATATGTTAATATTATTGGAGGAGAAGATGAAGCTTATTCGATTGATGGAGCAGGTAAAATTAATCTTAATCAGTATGATAAGTTTGTCAAACCTCAGGAAGGAAATATAGCTGAACCTGGAGATGTTTCAGGATATTTAGGAGAAATATATAGTGAAGCTGATTTAGAATTATTAGAATTAGAACTTTTACAAGAAGGCCAGGAGTTTGAAAAAAAGATTGATTTGCCTGCTAAAGGAATAGGTTTATTGACTGGAATTGGTTCTAAAATATTTAAAGTTAACTCTCTTATTCCGGGCAGTCATGTTGGAGGTCCTAGTTCATATCCCGGAGGCCATATTGTAAAGATACCAAATCCTACTTTGGCAGCTATAAGTAATGTCCTATCTGGAATCGGCGCAGGTGCATTAGCAGGAGGCATAGTAGCTAAGATATTTGGATTAAAAGGACAGGCAGCTACTTTAACAGTCATCGGTGGGGCGGTTGCTGGGGGAGTTGCTGGAGTTATTGCGGGAAAAGCAATAGCAGCTGCAGCTTCTGGGGGAGTTGCTGGAGGGGGAATTGTAGGGAGTATTGCTGTAGGTGTTTCTAATGCTCTTGGAGGCGGAGCAATTGGAAGTATGGGCGGTGTTTTTGCAGCGGGAGGATTAATAGGACTAGCAGCAGCAATTATAATCATGGTTGTAATGAAAATCCTGGGAATAGGTGATACAAGAGAAACTCATGTCTATTTTACATGTCATCCATGGCAAGCTCCAACTGGAGGAGATGATTGTGAAGTGTGTAATGATGCTGGATTAAAATCATGTTCGCAATACAGATGCTCTTCTCTTGGACAAGCTTGTGAATTAATAAATCTCGGTACAGAAGAAGAAAAATGCATATGGAACAATCCTGATGATAAGAAAGTTCCGGAAATTTCTCCAGATTATGAATTTATTTCTGAAGGGTATAAATATGAAGAGATTCCAGAAGGACTAAAATTAAGACAGGAAAATGGAGATTGCATTGAAGCGTATTCATCTGTTGAATATGGTTTACTAACTGATGAGGTTTCTCAGTGCAAATTTGATGTTTCAGATTCAGAGTTTGATGAACTAGAATATTATTTTGGAAATGATAATGTTTTCAGAGAGAAACATAGAACAGTATTTATGAGTCCTGGAGTTGAAGCTTTTGCAGCTGAATTTAATTTGTCTTATCATTATGTTTTAGATAAAATAGGAGATATGAAATTTTATGTAAAATGCCAGGATGTTAATGGAAATAAAAATATGAAATCCTATTTAGTTGATATTTGCATTAAATCTGGCCCGGATTTAACTCCCCCATATATTAGGAAAACTTCTCCAGAATCAAATTCTTTTTTAGTTTATAACGATACGGAGAAAGAAATTAAAATATGGGCAAATGAACCTGCTGAATGTAAATGGAGTTATGATGATAAAGATTATGACTCAATGGAAAATGAATTTAGTTGTGAAAATAATTTGCAAGATGCTGAATTATATGGATGGCCTTGTTATTCAACAGTTAGAAATTTAACTCAGATTGATAATAATATTTATATTAAGTGTAAAGATAAACCATGGAGTGAAGAAAGAAATACAATGCAAGAAAGTTTCTTACTTAGTTTGCATTCAACTATAAATCCTCTGCAGATAATAAGAATTAAACCAAACGGAACTATTATAGAAGGGCAAGAACCAGTAACACAGACTTTAGAAGTGACAACTGAAGGAGGTTCAGAAGCAGGATTATCTTCTTGCAGCTACAGTTTTACTGGATATGAAAATATGATTCCATTTTTCAACACGTTTTCGACTTTTCACACCCAAACATTCACTTTACTAACCAGAGGATTGCATACCATTTATATTAAATGTGAGGATGAGGCTGGAAATGTTGCAATAAAATTGCATAAATTCAGAATTGATATTGACCGGATTTCTCCGGAAATAAACCGAGTTTATAAAAAATCAGGAAAGTTATATATTCATACTACTGAAAATTCTGAATGCAAGTATGATTTTGATTCTTGTTATTTTAACTGGGAGAATGCATCAAGAATGACTGGAATCCATAAAGAACATTCTGCTGAATGGAATTCGCAACAGATTTACTATATCAAGTGTAAAGATATCTGGGATAACAAACCTTTAGACTGCAGCATAGTAGTAAAACCGGAGGATATATAAAAAGTTTTATAAAATGATTTGTTATTATAAGAATATGAAAAAAAGAGGGCAAATAACATTATTCGTTATAATTGCATTAGTGATAATTTTTCTAATTGCATTTTTATTTTTGTGGCCTTCAATTCAAAGCAACTTTATTAGTTTTGAGCCGAGGAGTTATATTGTAGATTGCGTTACTGATTATGTTAAAGAAGGTTTAGATGCTGTAGAAGAACGTTCAGGAAGCATGTCTCCTGAAAATTACATGCTGTTTAATGGAGAAAAAGTAGGTTATTTATGTTATACAAATGAGTATTACAAAACATGTTCAGCTCAAAAGCCTCTGCTGACAAGCCATATTGAAACTGAAATTGAAATTTATACTAATTTCAAAGCCAGAAGCTGTTTTAATAATCTAAAAAAAGAATTAGAAAAAAGAGGTTATGAAGTTTCTATGGGAGAGCATAATGTTGATGTTGATTTGGTTCCAGACAAAGCTGAGATTGTTGTGGAATTGCCTTTAACAATATACAAAGATTCAAGAATAAGTTACGAAACTTTTAGATTTTCTTCTCCGACAAAAATTTATAATTTTGCTATGATTGCATCATCAATTGTTAACTGGGAATCTCGTTATGGCGATGCTGAAGTTACAGATTATATGAATTACTACCCTAATATTAAAGTTGAAAAATTAAAACAATCAGACGGCTCAACAATTTACAGATTAACTGATAGGGAAACCGGAGAAAGATTTGTTTTTGCATCCAGAAGTGTTGCATGGCCTCCGGGATATGAAATTGATGAGTTGCATCAACCAATAAGATGAAAATTAAAAAAATAAGTTTATTTGTATTGATGATATTAGTTTTGACTTTGTTCACAAACTTTGCTTTTGCTCAGGATTTAACAACAAATGTTTGTTGCGAGAAAACTACTTATGGGGCTTTTTGCCAGAATGCTCCTGCTGAACAATGTGATGCTAATTTTAGGAGTGTTCCTACATCATGCGAAGCTACATCATTTTGTAAAGAAGGGTGTTGTTATGATTCTGATGAAGGAATATGTATGGAATCAACCTCTAAAGTAGTTTGCGAGCAAGAGGGCGGGGTTTGGAATGAAGATGAAAAATGTAACATTCCTCAGTGCAATGAAGGATGCTGTATTTTGGGAAATCAGGCAGCATATGTTAATTTAGTTAGATGCAAAAAATTGAGCAATTTTTACGGATTGCAGACAGATTTTCGTACCTCAGTTAATTCTGAACAGCAATGCATTGCATTAGCACAAGCATCTGATGAGGGAGCTTGCGTTTATGAAAGAGAGTATGAAATTACTTGCAAATCCACAACAAGACAAGGATGCAATGAAATAACAAGTTCAGGAGGATTGACAAATGTTACAGTTACTTTTTACAAGGATTATTTATGCAGTCATCCGGATTTGGGCACTGATTGCGGTCCCAGCTCTGAAACAACTTGCGTTGATGGAAAAGATGAGGTTTATTTTGTTGACACTTGCGGAAACCCAGCAAATATTTATGATGCTCAAAAGAAAGATGATATAGAATACTGGAAGAAATCTGTTGATAAACAAGATTCATGCAATTCAAATTCAGATAATTCAGATTCAAAAACTTGCGGCAATTGCGATTATTATCTGGGAAGCATATGTGCAGGATATGACAGAGGGAAAGATAAATCCCGCCCAACATACGGAGATAATATATGCAGGAATTTGGATTGTGAAGAAACAAGTGATGGAGAAAAAAAGCATGGTGAGTCATGGTGCTCTGCAGATAAATTTCAGGATTCTGTTGGTTCTCGTTATTTCAGGCATTTATGCGTTTTTGGAGAAGAGATAGTTGAGCCTTGCGCTGATTTCAGGCAGGAAATATGCATTGAAGATGAGATTGAAACAAGTGAAGGAGATTTTAGTCAGGGAGCTTGCAGAGTCAACAGATGGCAGGACTGCTATTCTCAAATTGAAAAAGATGATTGTGAAAATAAAGATAGAAGAGACTGCAAATGGATTTTAGATAAAGATGAAGTTGAAACAAGACAAACTGAATCAGAAACTAAGATAAATAATGGTCCAGCTATTGCAACAAGCCAGAGTTCTCCAACAGAAGTTGGATGCGTTCCTGAACATCCTCCGGGATTTGATTTTTGGAATGAAGGAGAAGCTGAAGGAATATGTTCTCTAGCTAACATTCAGTGTCATGTTATATTTGAAGATAAATTGTTGGGAGGAGGGGGGTGTGTTGATAATTGCGAGTGTATGGAGCAGTCATGGGAAAATGAGCAAATAACTAAATGTAGTTCATTAGGAGACTGCGGAGCTAGAACCAACTGGGTTGGGAGAAAAGGAAGTGATGATGGTTATAAGATTACAAGGGATGATGTGAAATCTCCGGAAGATGATGATAAATTTTTAGGGATAATCTAGTATGAAAAATAAAAATCAAATAATAAACAAAAATAAGAATAAAGAAAAAATGGAGAAAATTGAAGCAATTAGCATAATCCTGAATTTGCTGATTGCTACATTTGCATTTGCATTTATTTTTTCTCTGGCATTTGGAGTGGTGAGTGGGGAGGATGATATAGCATCAATGACTCGTCCACTTCAAACATTTATTCCAGCTTCAGGATCAGGGCAGGGAGGAGGAATAACTGCAACAGCTGTAAAAAATGCTGAAAGAGATTTGCTAAGAATAACAGGGGATTTTGGTGATGATATAGGAGAGAAAAATTTATTGGAAATAGTTCAAGATAAGGATTTATTTGCTGAACTTGAGGGAAATTCACAATTAGCAAAAGAAATGGGAATAGATGAAGTTTTTACTGATACTTTTAATGGAGAAAATGTAAAAGTAGTTGATTTTGGAGCTGGGAAAAGAGTTTGGTTAGATGAATCTGGAGAGGTTGTTTATCAGGTGACAGGTGAAGGAAGTAGTAAATTATCAAGATTTTTCCAAGCAGGAGGAGGAACAAGCTGGGATGCAATATTAACCGGAGCGCAATGGGCATTTATAGCTTATGGAGCTGCTCAGATGATTGGAGGTTTTTTAGGACTTGATGAAGGAGTTACCAATGCATTATCATATGGAGCTGCAGCAGGTTTTGGAGCTGGAAAATTATTTGCAACATTACAACAAGGAAAAGCAGGAGGACTAGGTAAATTTTTCCTAGATAACACTCAGTGGATGGGAGAATTTGCACCAACTGCTAATCCAGTTGCATGGGGAATTGGAATAGGTATTTTAGTTTTTGTTATGACATACAAAGAAACAAAAGAGAAATTAGTTATATTCGAGTGTTATCCATGGGAAGCTCCGACAGGAGGTAATGATTGCGAGAAGTGTAATGATGATATGTATCCTTGTTCTGAATACAGATGTAAATCATTGGGACAGGCATGCGAATTATTAAATCCGGGAACAGAAGAAGAAAAATGTGCCTGGGTAAATCCTCATGATGTTAAATCTCCAACAATAGAAGTGTGGAGTGATGTTTTAACTAAGGGTTATAATTATAAACCAGACACAGCTGTAAGACCTCCAGCAAGAGGAGTAGAAATTGCTAGAGAGGGAGAAGACAAATGCATAAAAGCATTTACTCCAATACAATTTGGAATTTTTACTAATGAACCTTCACAATGCAAAATAGATTACAATCATACTAACAATTTTGATGAAATGACTTATTATTTTGGTTCTAGTAATTTATACAGATATAATCATACTCAGAAATTGAGCTTGCCCGGACCTGATGCAGTAAATAGTTTAAATCCTGTAATAAAAAATGACGGAGTTTACAGTCTTTTTGTAAGATGCAGAGATGCTAATGGAAATGAAAATGTAGATGAATTTAGTTTTAGATTTTGCGTAGAAAAAGGTCCTGATACTACTCCTCCAAATATGGCTACTACTTCACTAGGAAGTTCTTCTCCATTTAGTTACAATACTGAAAAATTGAATATTGACTTGTATGTAAATGAACCAGTAACATGTAAATGGAGCAGAGATGATAAAAGTTATGATAGCATGGAAAATGACATGTCTTGCGGAGAAAACATATGGGATATGAATCCTGATTTAGTTTATACCTGCAGAAGTGAATTAACTGGTTTGAAAAATCGTATACAGAATAAGTTTTATTTTAGATGCAAAGACCAGCCATGGAAAGAAGAAAATGAAAGAAATACTAATCAGGAAAGCTTTGTTTTAACATTGCAAGGAACACAACCATTAGACATAATAAAATTAAGTCCTCAAAATGAAACTGTAAAGGGTTATGGGAAGGTAATACCAGTAAATATTGAAGTTGAAACTAAAAATGGTTATAATGATGAAGCTTTTTGTTATTATTCTCCAACTGAAAATGAAGAAAATTATATAATGTTTTATGAAACTAATGCAAGAAAACACTCACAAAGATTGGATTTAGTTTCAGGAAGTTATGAATACTATATCAAGTGTGTTGATTTGGGAGGCAATACAGTTTATAACACAACAAGATTTTCAGTTGAATCAGATAATTTTGCTCCAGAAATAACAAGAGCTTACAAAGAAGCTGACCAGTTAAAAATTATCACAGATGAGGAATCTACTTGTTCATACTCTTTAACAACCTGCAATTTTGCTTTAGATGAAGGAATAGAAATGCCTTATCCAGAATCAAAAGAGCATACAGCTGAATGGGATATAAATAGAGATTATCATATTAAATGTAGCGATAAGTATGACAATCAGCCAGACCCTTCACAATGCAACATCATAGTCAGAGGGTTCCAGGTTTCATAATCATATTTTTCTCTCCTGTGAGAATAAGAGGTGAAAGGGAGGTCTAAAAGCCTCTCTTTATTTAACAGAAAGATTTTTAAACACTTGTTCTTTTAATTAAACATATGTTTAAAGAATTAAACATTCTGAAATCTTTTTTTGAAGATCCTGAGAAAGGATTTAATGTAAGGGAAATTGCAAGAATGTTGAAAATTGCTCCGGCAACTGCAAGTAAAAAACTGAAAAAATTTTCTAGAAAGAACCTTCTTAAACTTAATGAAGTTGGAAATCTAAAGATATATAAAGCAAATTTAGACAGTCAGCTATACAAAGACATTAAATTGTTTTATAATATAAGAAAAATCAAAAATTCAGGGCTGATAGAAAAATTAAATGAATTATATCTTAAACCTACAGTCGTGCTTTTTGGTTCAGCTTTTTATGGCGAAGATGTAAAAGATAGCGATTTTGATTTTTTGATTTTATCTGAAACAAAAAAGGAATTTAAAAACAAAGAAAAATTTGAAAAGAAATTGAATAGAAAATTGCAATTATTTATTGTAGAGGATATAGGAAATTTAAAAAACAAGCATTTAGTTAATAATATATTAAATGGATTAGTTTTGCAGGGGAAAATAACATGGATTTAGATGAATGTTATAATAAAAAACAGATAAGAAGCACAAGAAAGGATGAAAATTTAATTATGTCTCTCATAGAAATGGCGGAAATAAAAGAGATGACTGTTAAGGAGGCTAAATTGAATAAAAAAAATATATCTGCTTATGTATCAATGGCTTACGACTCATTGAGAGAAATCTTAGATGCCCTTTGCAACTCTTTTGGATATAAGGTTTTATCTCATGTTTGCATTGGTGAGTTGCTAAAAAAACAAATCCCAAACTTTTTATATGAAGAATTTGACAGAATAATATATATCCGAAATGGAATAAATTATTATGGAGTTAAAATAGATTTTGAACAAGGAAAAAAGATTATTGAAAAAATATTTGACTTAAAAAATCATTATTATCAAAAATATTTAAAAGAATTTACAAAAGATGAATAAACAAAAAAGAGGGGTGATGCAATTGCCATTTGGTTTGATATTTTCAATAATTTTAATTGTAATTTTTATTGTTGTTGCAATCATAGCTGTCAAAGCTTTACTAAACACACAAAAATGCTCTCAAATAAATATTTTTGCAGATGACTTGCAAAAGCAAATTGATGAGATATGGAAAGGTTCTAAGGGTGAGGTGGTTTTTGCTTCTAATCTGCCTTCTGGAATTGAGTATGTTTGTTTTGCTGACTTGTCAAAGCCAGAAACTATTGATACTGAAATATATGAAGAATTAAGAAGAAATTTTAATCCTAATGCTAATCTCTATTTTTATCCTCAAAAACACGCTTGCGGGGAACCATACAGAACTATATACCATATTAATCTAACTAGTTTAGATAATCCTTATTGCATTGAAAATAATAACCAGATTAAAATCAGAATACAAAAAGATTATTTTGAATCACTTGTTTCGATTAGCAGAACTTAATAATTAGAAATGATAAAAAACAAAAAAGGTGTTGAACTTAGTTTTGCAGTAATTTTTTCAGTTATAGTAGGAGCAGTTATTATTTTTCTGGCTGTTTATTTTGGTTCAAGATTAATCAATGTTTCTCAGCAATTGCATAGTTCTGAAGTTTCCCAGGAATTATCTGTCTTATTAGATCCTTTAGAAACTGGAATTGCTTCAACAGAATCTATGCGTGTTAAACTGCCTCAGGAAGTTAGAATTGATTTTTCATGTTACGAAGCAGGAAGTTTTGGAAGACAGGAAATACAAACCCAGGTAAAAGGAGTGGGGGATAAGTGGGGAGAAAAAGGAGCTGAAATTCCAGTTTATAATAAATATATTTTTTCCGAAGATTTAGAAACTGACAAATTATATTTATTCTCAAAATCTTTTGAATTCCCATATAAAGTTTCTGAAATAATATTTATTTCCAGTGATAATTATTGCTTAATAGACCCTCCAAGCAGAATAGAAGAGGAATTTATTAGTATCAGCCACCAGGGAGGTTTAAAAAATATTAATATTACATTTAATGCTGATGAATGTAAAGAAAATGCAAAAAAAGTGTGTTTTAATGAAAAATGTGAGATTTCAGTTTTTGGAACTTGCACCGGTTTAAATTGCAGAGATGAATTTGATACTGGTTATGTAGAAAAAGATAATGAAAAACTATATTTTTCTGGGAATTTACTTTTTGGAGCATTGTTTTCTTCTCCAGACAATTATGAGTGTAATGTTAAAAGATTGATGAAAAGAGTTAACCAGTTAGGATTATTATACATTTCAAAATCTGACATAGTTGCTAAAGAAAATTGCATATGGGGTTTGGATTCTGAATTAAGCTCATTTATGAATTCAGCAAGAAATCTAAACAATTCAGTCAGCTTACTAAATTTGAAAATTCAATCTGATTCACTAAAAACAAAAAATGAAAACACCTTATGTGAAATGTGGTAAAATGTAACTCCTCGCCCTAAAGAGCGAGATATCAATAAGTTAAAATGTTAAGACAAATCAGTCCAAGGTTGAGAAGATTCAGTATAGTGAGTAACTTCACTAGCAGTATTACCAACACTCCTAAAGAATTTACTGATGATTCCCAAGAATTAAATTTTATGGAGGGTGGCAATTTCATACTCTGTTTTTCAGGAGTATCTTTGCCGCATATGTAATGTTTAATAAAAAAGGGCAATTAAAAATAAAACAAATGTCGTTTATGCTATTAGCTTTAGTTTTGCTGTTTATCATAGTTGGTTTGTTTTTCATAACTTTTAGTTATTCTGGTTTAAAAAAAGAAGTATCAGAATTAAGACAAAGGGAAGCTATTTCAACAGCTTTGAGATTAGCTGGAACACCTGAATTTTCATGTGGAAGAGAGTATTGCATTGATACTGATAAGGTTATTGCATTAAAAAATATTGATTCTTATAGAGAGTTTTGGCAGGTTGAATCAATTGAAATCAGGAAAATAAATGGAAACACTATCTGTTCATTATCAAATTATCCTAATTGTAATGTTTTTGAAGTTATGAAAAAATCTGAAGAAAATGTAGTTTATATTGACACTTTTGTGGTTTTATGCAGGAAAGATAATAAAGAAGATTATGTTTATGATAAATGTGAATTAGGTAAATTATTAATTGGATATAAAAAGGAGTTTTAAATGGCACTCCTCGCCCTAAAGGGTGAGGTATTAATAAGTTAAAATGTTAAGACAAATCAGTCCAAGGTTGAGAAGATTCAATATAGTGGGCAACAAATTCACTAGTAGTGTTACCGACACTCCTAAAGAATTTACTAATGATTCTCAAGAATTAAATTTTATGGAGGGTGGCAATTCCTCACTCTGCTTTAAAGCAGAGGTATCCTTGCCACGTATGTAATGAAAGCAAAAAAAGCACAAGAAGAAATGATAGGATTTGTTTTAATTGTAGTGTTAATAGTTGTTGCAGGGGTGGTTTTTTTAGGATTTTCATTAAGAAAACCTATTGAATCTGGAAAAAGCCCTGAATTGCAGGTTTTTTTAGAATCTTCTTCACTAATAACTACTAATTGTTCCATAAATTTTGTTCCTCAGTATGATTCATTGCAAGATTTAATAAAATCCTGTCATAAAAATAAAAAATGCTTGTCTGGAGAACCAGCTTGTGAGGTTTTAGAGCAGGAATTCCAGTATTTATTAGAGAATTCTTTTCCAGTTAATGAAAATACTAAGTATAAAGGGTATAAGCTTAGAATATATTACAGTGCAAATAATACTGGAAAAACAGATATTTTAAATATAAATAAGAGTAATTGTAGTCGGGGTTATGGAGCTGATAAATTCATAGATTTTTATCCAGGAGTTATTACAACTGAATTAGAAGTTTGCTTTAAAGATTAATTACTATATTTATTGAGTCAACAACTATTTCAGGTTTAAGTCTTTCTCTTTTACCTTTTTTTTCTGCAATTAAATCTATAAAACCAAATCTTTCTAACAAAGTTATGTCATTTCTAACAGCTTTAAAATCTCTTCCTAAAATCTTAGCTAAACTATAGATAGATTTTGGTTTTTTTGTTTTTACTACATGCAAAAGCCTTGCTTTTTCATTACTTAACAATCTTTTTAATGCTTCCAGGCCTGCAAAATCAAAATCTTTTTTCTCTCCTTTAAACTTCTTGAACAGAGAATAAAAGCTTCCAGAATCTTCCCTTATTGTTATTGTTCTTGTTTTAGATTTTTGTTTGTTTGCCATTTTTATTTTTGTCGTCGAATTTATATATAGTATATTTATAAACATATAAATTTAAAACATGTTTTCCAATTATATGTTTAATATTAATACATATGTTTACATAATACCTATATATTTATAAATCTATCTATTTAAGCATTTTTGAAATTGGAAAAAATTGTGTTTTATGATTAAGTGACACCAAAAGCTTTATAAATAAAAAAGTTAATTTTCCTCGATAAAGGAGATTAAAATGGAATTTAACGAAAGCTTTTTAAACTGATTATCACTACATATATTGCGCTTGAATAAAAAATTTAAGTGCAAACTGGCCAGTAAAAGTGGTTCTAATAGGGGCTGCAGACTGGCATATCTCAAATGTAACGATTCCCTATTAAGTTGCATTTGGATAAGGCCTTTTGCTTTGCAAAAGCCTCAAAAGAGGTATCTGAGAAGATAGCCAATTTGAAACTAATGAAAGGAGGATAAAATATGAAACTAAATTTTAGAAAAGTAGCATCAGTATTAGCTAGCGCAGTTATGGTTGGTTCAACCATGGGTGTTGCTGCAGCTGCATCATACCCTGCTCCGTTTGTGAGTGGAGGTGTTGCAGATGTTGGTGTTGTTGTTGGTAGTTCTGCTGCTTATTCTGACTGGGCTGGTGCCTTAGATGTATCACAAAATTTGCAATTTGAACTTGCAAAACAAACTGCTACAGTTGATGGCGGTACTGACACATCAGTTACAGGAGGAGATGCTGTAGATTTGGATACAAGTAGTCAAAAACTGTATATGGGTTCTGCTATAAACGCAGCTCGAACAGTTATATCATCTACTGAAATGTCAAATATATTGCCTGATGGAAGCGCTACTGATTTAACAGGAACTTCTTATGACTACGCTCAAAGAATTACCATTGGAGATAGTTCTATCACTTTTGGTAAGAGTGGAGAAAATATTGACCCAATTGTCATGATTGACATTGGTTCAAGTGCTGGAGACCCTGTTTACAACTACACTTTAACTTTGCAGAAAACACTTAATGTGTCTAGTTCAAATGTTATCGGAGAAGCAGAATTTTCAATGCTTGGAAACGATTATGTTGTTGGAGCAAATTCTGACTACGACACTCTATATTTATATGGAAGTGGTCAGGAAGTAAATGTTGATGGCGGAGAAACAGCTACTGTTACTGTTAATGATGAGGAACACACAATAGAACTTATCACTACTACAAGCAGTACTACAGCAAAAATCAGTATTGATGGCGGTTCAACAAGAACTGTTACAAAAGGTTCAAGCTACAAATTCCCAGGAGGTTTTGAAATATATGTGAAGGATGTTACACATCCAACTATCCAGGGTGACCCAAGACAAGCTACATTTTTAGCAGGAGCTAACACTTTGCACTTAGAATCTGAACAAACTGTCAGACAAGGTGCAGATGACGAGGTTATTTTAGGAACAAAAGCATATATTGAAGGAACTGAGGGAGTTGGAATATCTTCTATTACACTTTCTCAGGCTGCCAGGTCTACAACAGGAGACTATTTAGCAGTTGGAGAGGTTTTTGAAGACAGAATTTTAGGAGGACTTAAAGTAGATTTTGCTGCTTTAACACCTGGCGTAGATGCTTCATCAAGAGATAGTATAATAGTAGATACTGACAATGCAATGTCTGCAAAAGTTACTTTTGACTCTGCAACTGCATCAACAGATGAAACTGAGTTTACATATGCTATGGATGGAGACAGACAAGCTGACTCTAATCTTAATGCTATCAACTTAGTAGATTCAGGTAATTACACTATACATGTTAAAGAAGGTGAAAACGCTGCATTAAATGAATTGATTGTTATTCATAATCCTGCAAAGGATGATGGTAGAATCTTGAAAGTGGTGCAGATAGGAACTGGTTTATCAACAAATGATAAAACCACTCTTAGAGATGCTTTAACAGATCAAGAGTTTGAATTTACAACAGGTATTGCAAACTCTACATCCAGAACTATTGACGGAGACACCTATTACATGGCTATTACTCCTGGAGACACCGGGTCAGTTAATTTGACTTGGGGTACAGGAGCAAGCGAAGGTTATGAAGGTACTCAGACAACTTTATTCCCAAGAATAAAGTTGGAAAATGGTGAATGGATGGCATTCTTAGCATCAACTACTGTAAGCAACGCAACTACATACCAATTACCAGGTAAATACTTGGTAAGTGATTACACTACTGGAGCAGCTATTTCAGTTACAGCTGCATTAAATGGAGAGCAAGGCACTGGATCAAGCTTTGGTAATGTAAACTATACTTATACTGTACAGAGTAATTCAGGTGCAAATAATACTGCTTTACTTGATGGTATAAGAGTTGGTAGCAATTTTTGCAACTTCAACTCAACTATGGGACCAGCTATACTGGTAATGGAAGAAAAGACACTTGCTGATAGCAACGGACATGGTGTTTGTATACCTTTAACTACAGAGGGAACAAATACAGTTATGCCTGCTATTGGAAACCCTGTTTTCACAGATGGAACAGGTAGCTTAGTGTCATTAGCTTCTGATACATACACAAGCCAACAAGTTACTACTTTTGGAACTCTTGTAGAAAGAGATTCCACAGACAATAACGGAGTTACAGTTAAGTACCCTGACGAACAAATGTATGCAGATATTGTATTTGCAGAAGTTGGAGCAACAGTTACTCCGGGTTCATCAGGTGGTGGCGATGTAACTGAACTTGGTTCTGTAACAGTAAGAGATACAGAATATAGCCAGGTTCAAGCAAAGAACGTTATTGTTGTTGGAGGTAGCTGTATTAACAGCGCAGCTGCAACATTGTTAGGTGGCGGATATTGTGGTGCAAGCTTTACAGAACAAACTGGAGTTGAATCTGGACAATACTTAATCCAGAGTTTTGACAACCCAGATGCTGCTGGTAAAGTAGCATTATTGATTGCTGGTTACGAAGCTGCAGACACAACAAACGCAATTAAATACCTAACTACTGAAATGCCTGACACAACAGTTGGTAAAAAGTATAAAGGAAGTACTGCTACAAGTGCTACTGAAGTTGTAGAAAGCGAAAGCGAGTAAAAAAATATTTTTATTTTTTTCTTTTCCCTTTTTTTTCTTTTAATTTTTATTTGGTTCTGAATTATACTATTTTTATTTTAGATAATTATCTATATTCTTACATCTCATTAAGTAATGATTAACCAAAAAAACTCTTAGAAATTGTTTATGAGGGTAATTTAAGGAGAATGCTAGTTAATCGCCCAGATGAAGTTACAAAATACCCTACTAAATATGCAAAAAATCTTGGTTCAACCAGACACTTTCCGGGAGATATGAATGCTGCTGAGAAATGCAGAGAATAGGATAATGCCAGACTAATCTGATGGATTATTTAATTCTAATTCATTTGTAATTATCATAAGATTTATAATATCTATTTTTTATCATAATTTATGAAAAAAATACTAACTAAATCAGAAAAAGAAAAAAGAGAGAGACGAAACAAGACAATATTGGGAATTATTTTGACATTTCTGTTATTAGCTAGCACTGCGGGATTTGCATTTTTTTCAGGAGATGATGAAGTTCAGGGGAAAACAATAGAATATAATGGAAGAGAATTTTATCAGGATGAATCAGGGTATTATTATACAATTATAAGCAATAAGCAATTTGCATTTGCTTATTCGCCTTATGAAACTGAGGATATCCAAATAAATTTTAATCCTTCAATACTAACTTATTCTAACAAACCTTTGTTCATAGTTTCTGACAGCCCTGATTTTACATCTGAAATAGCCAGAAATTTGCAAAATTCAGTATTGAGAATGCAAGAAGCTTGCTATGATGATGTGGAAAATTGCAGAGCTGAACTGCCTATAAAAAATTGCAGTGAAAATCTGATAGTTTTAAAATATGAAAATATTACATCAGTTACTCAGAAGGAAAATTGCGTTATAATAAAAACAAAATCAGGAGAAGCAGCAAAAGCTGCTGATGCTTTTCTTTATAAACTGTTAGGAGTTAGATAGATTTATAAGTAAAATAAAATAATTTTCAAAATGGCAGATAAAATAAATAAGAAGAAGAAAATAAAAGAAGAGAAAAAAGAAGAAAGCCAAAAAGAAGAAACTGAAAAAAGTGATGAAAATAAACAATTAGTTTATGTAATTGTAATTATGGCAGTTGTTTTAATTGGTTTTTTAGGGAGTTATGCTTTAATAAATTCTTCGAAAAGTTTTGAAGTGTTAGGTTTAGAATTTGAAAAGATAAAAGAAGGAAATATTCCTTTTTATTATACAAAAATACATATAGTCAGGCCAACAGGAAATGCAATAAATTATAATTTATATTTAAGAAATGATCCCAGAACTTTAAATTACCCTGAGGATATAAACTATATTAATGGCAAGATAACTTTTATCTCCATAGATTCCAGTGTTGGGGAGTGTGAAGAAGGGGTTTTGGCATTTACCAATTTGGGCTCTTTTTTAGCTGCGTCAGGAATTCAAGCTAAAGGAGCTTTGACTAATGAAACACTTGCTGGGGAAAGAGGAATGCCTTATGTTACTTGTGACAATACAAAAAGCAATACGGTTTTTGTGTTTAAAGGAGGAAATGAATCTTTAACAGAAAAAACTGGAGAAAATTGTTACACCATTTATGTAAAAGATTGCGAGATAATTAAAAGTGTTGAAGAAATTATTTTAGGAACTATTTCAACTCAGTCACAATAGTGAGAATAGTTTTATTCCTGTTAATGTGAATATCGTGACTAATAAACCAGCTATAATAACTCCTATAGTATTTGCAATTAAAAACTTTCTGTATTTTAATCCAATTGCAAATGCTGCTAATGCCCCTGTATAACTCCCTGAACCGGGCAAAGGAACAGCAACAAATAATGCAACTCCAAATAATCCGTATTTTTTGACATAAGGTTTAATTCTTTTCTGAGCTTTTTCAATTCTTTTAGTGTAAAATCTATTAAAAGATTTTACTTTTAGAAAATGATGGACAAATTTGTCTAGAAAAAGATAAACTAATCCTCCTAATATTATGTTGGTTAAAACACAAATAATGAAAACTATTCCTGGATTTAATGCAAATCCCTGTAGTGTCAGATTAAATATCTGAACTTTTCCTGATAATATTCCTAAGGGTATGCTTGCTCTTAATTCTAAAGCTGGCAAAAAAGTTACTAGTATTAAAATAAGTATTTTTGTTAAAATCTCCATAATTAAACTTGTTTTATTGATTTAAAACTTTTTTTGTTTTTATTTTGCGTAATAAATATTTAAAATCAGAATAAACTGGAATGGATTTTATTTTGAGCAAGTAAACTGAGAAAAACCATATCCCAATTATAAAAACAGTAGATAAAAAATACCAGGAGAATTTGTGAGTGAAATCAAATAGTGAATTGGATTCTATGAATAATAAAGATATAAAAAAAATTCTTGAAATATTGATTATTAAGAATAAAATTAATGAGAAAAATAAAACTGGAAATCTTTTTTTAAGTTTCATGGGCGTGGTTAAATTTAAAGCAGTTAACAAATAATGAGCTGAACCAGCAATACAAGCTGGGATTAATTCAATAGTTTTTGAAGAGATAATTAGATTAGCATCAATAACAGACACAGGATAAAGTATACTTAATAAAAAATATACTGGGTAGATAGTTAAATGGAAAAAAATAAAAGAAAAAAAGAAAAAAAAGAATCCTAGCACTGCTGCTAGAAAATACCTTGCGAAAATTTCAACAAGTTTATCCATTAAAATAAAAAATTAAAGGATTTTTTAAACTTACTCTTTCTTAGACATACTTAAAGCAACTATTATAATTACTACTATCAATATTACATTAATAGCTATAATTACCCATAGATACCAGTTCTGACTCAAAAAGCCTAAGTCTAGGTCAATTCCGGTTTCTGATTCTTCAATGTTAACGATTACTCTTTGTTCCTTAGATTCTGAATCAAAAGTTGTTGCTATAACAAACTCGTTCTCTCCAGAAGCATCTTCGTTTGGAGTCAAGTAAACTAAAATGTCGTCACTTTTTCCAACATCAAGAGTTAAAGCATTTTCACTTACTCTTAATCCAGATGCCCAGTCTTCAAATCCATTGACGCTTAGAGTGTATGTTGTTTCTCTGTTCCCTGTGTTTGTAACAGTTACCTGAACTGTCATCTCTTCACCAGCAACTGCATCAGATTCCAAAGTTGCAAATATTGCAGCATCTAGATTTTCTTCTTCCAAGCAGTTACCTTGAACTAGCAAAATTTTTGTGAAAAAATTGCTTATATCTCTGTCATATTCGTCGTCTCTTCTGTCATAGTCGTAGAAAATATCGAAAGTTATCGGATAGCTTCCTTCTTCAACATTGTCTGGTATTAATATTGAGAAGCTTAATTGCTCTGGCCTGTCGTCAAAGTCAAAATTTCTAATTTCTCTGCTTTCTTCAAATCCTAAATTGGCGTTTCTTGCAGTTAATCTGACTCTGTCTTCATCACTTCTGCCAATATTTGCCAACCAAAGATTTACATTTGCTATATCTCCACAACTTACAAATTCCGGGAATTCTACTTTTTCAACCTTAAACTCTCTTGAACTTCTTTCAATTTCTATCTCTTGTGTTCTTTCTCCGCATCTTAAATCTTCGTCTCCGTCTTCAAAAGCTTTAACATACAAAACATATCTTGTTCTGCTGTCTTGAACTTCCACAGGAACTTTGATTGTAAACTCCACAACTTCTCTTCTGCCTTCTTCAACTTCCAAATCTTCTTCTACATCGTTGCCTTCATCTATACCTATAAATTCCTTTTCTTCAGTGTCGTATAAATCCATCTGCACAACGATTTCCAAGTCCTCGTCTCCATTGTTCTCAATTTCCACTTCTATTGTAACTTCATCTAATGGTGTCCATTCCCACTCATCATCAGAAGTCAAATCATCTAAGTTTCTAATTCTTATGTTCCCTCTTGTTCCTGCCTCACACCACTCGCTCTCAACTTTCAATGTTTCAGCTAAATCCAAACTTGAATTTGGCCCTACTCCTTTAATTTCTATTGGAATTTCATGAGTTCCAAGTTCGAAATCTTCCGGAAATTCCAGATAAGATACTTCAATTTCTGCATCTTCGCCCAGAGCCAAGTTTTCAACCTGACTTGGGTTAAGAGTAAAAGAAATTATATTATCTTCTGAATCAACCAAATCTTCTAAAAACACTGAGATATTAAGAGTTTCGTTCCCTGTATTTGCTACTGTAAAACTTGTAGTGTTATCTGTCTTAGTCAACACACTCGGTTTACCTGTTACTTTTATTTCTGCTGCTGCCATTACTAAAGCTACTAGGAATAAACCTGTCAAAAGTATTGTAATTAATTTAGATTTCATTTTTGTTACGATTTTATAGTTGCGATACTTTTTAAATCTTTCTATAGCTAGAAAGCTTGTATCCCAAAGATTTACTAAACTATTCGTATAATCTTACTCAAATATAGATATTATAAAAGAGTATGTCTTATTTTGATTTATTAGAGTTAACACAAAATTTATAAAACTTAAAAATCTGTGTATATAGTAAAAGATGGCAATCAGATCTCAGGAAAATTTAATTGGTGCATGGGCATTTTTTGTTGGAGTTATATTTGCAGTTATATTGGGCATTTTCCAGTCTGAACTTGGAACACATATAAACTGGATTTATGTTTTATTAGCTATTATAGGTTTAATAGTCGGCTTGTTAAATGTGGGAGATAAAGATGTTGATAAATTTTTGCTTGCATCTGTTTCTTTAGTAGTAGTTAGTTATATGGGACAGGATTCATTGAGAGTTGCAAGCAGAATAGGGTTAATGATTGGAACTATGTTATTAGCTTTATTAGTCATGTTTATTCCTGCTACCATTATTGTGGCATTGAAAGCTGTTTTTGCTATAAGTAAGAGTTAATTTCCCTGAAATCAACAATTTCAGATGAGTCTAATTTTAATCCTGGACATGATGTGTTTATCCATATATCCATAGAAAAATTTTCCAGTTCATTTAATGATAAGGTGTTAGTGATGAAGATATATGGCTTTTTTTGTTTTAGTTTCAATTTCTCTTTTATTTCTAATGCTCTATTAAGATTATTTTGGCCGGGTTTTGTTGAAACAATTATTCCTATATCCTCGGATGAAAGGAATTTTTTAATGGCTGATTTTCTCTTTTTTTTGAATTTTTCAGTTTCTTTTTCATCTAATTTCGATATTTTTTTTCCTACTATATATATAGGAGTTTTATTTTGCATTGCGATTTGTAAAGCATGGAATTTCCCTGAACCAATTAATATGGTTGTTTTATCTGTTTTGGGAATCTTACAGCCTAGAATTTGAGAAAATTTTTTAATTTTTTTGCCAGCTTTTTCTGCTTTTTTTAAAAAAATATCAGCTGGCTTTTTGTATTGTATAGAATAAAAAACCGATATTTCATCTGGCAATTCATTAATAAAAGAATTTATATTTTTGTTTAATTCCAAGCCTTTGCTTTGAGCTTCAATAAAGAGAACTTTCATTATAATTGCTGGTTAAATAAATTTAAAATTTATCTAAACTTAAACTTTCCCTGGATTTACAGATTTTGTTTTGCTGATTTCTGCAAACTGGGGAGTAACTATAATCACACTTTCACCAAATCCCGCTATGCTTCCTTCTAATGCATCTGCAGTTTTCTTTATTTTAGAAACAGCTCTTTTCAATTCTATTACATCCTTTTGCTTCAACGGTTTAATATCAATCACTGCTATTGTATATCCTTCTCTTAAACTGTTTAAAATCGGATTTACATCTTCAAATTGTCTTAGAACAAAAGGCTTGACAATCACTTTAGTCTTTTTTACACTTTCCTCGCCCAAATCTATCTCCACATATTCTGGCTCGCCAGAATTTGAGCTAAATAGTTTAGAGATTCCTTTTTTTATTTTGTCTATCGCCATAATTAAATTTATAAGCTTATTGTTTATAAATATTTCTATTCTAGCTTTCTTTTTTATTATCTCCAATATTTCCCACTATTTCCTCTCTTAAGTTTGTTAACTTTTCTGTTAAGCTTGATTCCTGCTTTTCAATCGCCTTTAATCTTAATTGCAACAAGTCTTTTTTCTCTTTTAATTCCTTTTCAGTTTCTGATTTGTTTGATTTTACCATTATCTGTCCAACTATCTTATAAACATCGCCTTTTGCATTTTTCAATTCTTTCTCAGCTGTTTCAGTTTCATTTAGTTCCATCTGAAAAGCTTGTTTTTGCATAAGAATTTGTTGCAGATTTTGTTCTATGGTTTGTAATTCTTGTATCTTCTTTTCTGTTTCTTCATCCATTTCCATTTTATACAGCTTTCACTTTTGAGACATTATCTCTGGGCTTGTAAAATATCTTAGAATTGCAGTTAGGGCAAGTAAATCTTTTTTCCAAAGTCTTGCTTGATATTTTTTTCCCGCATTTAAAACATTTATAGTTTGCCATTTTTATAGAGTATTTTATTTAGTTTATAAATCTACTGAATATGCTTGCGAGGTGAATTTTTTGCCGCATTTGCTGCATTTCCAGATTCCTACACTGATTCTTTTAACTCCTTTTTTCTTGCAAAATGGACATTGCTGCTTCTGTCTTTGTTTTTCTTCTACTTTATTTAACTTAGTTCTGACTTTAGCTCCGTATCTTACTCCGTATCTTCCTGCATGTTTTGCTTTTTTTGTTTTTGTTGCCATTTTGAGTCTCTTAAACAGATTATTCTAACTTATTTTTGATGGTTTTTAAAGTTATTTATACCTATGAAGATATGGGGTTGCCAGGATTTGAACCTGGGTCACGAAGTCCCAAACCTCGAATACTAACCAAGCTATACTACAACCCCTACAAAAAATATTTGGAGAGGGTAATTTATAAACCTATTGATGATAACAATAATAAGAAATTATTTCTTTTCTGGCTTTTCTTCTTTCTTTTCTTCTCTCTTTTCTTCTTTCTTTTCTTCTTCTGGTGTTTCATCAGTTGTTGCAGTTTCTGTTTTAGCTGCTTCTTCAGCAGCTTTTTCCTCTTCTTCCTTCTTAATCATCAAATCCTGCTTATTTTTCACTTTATTATAATGTTCTTCTAAGCTTTTCCTCTTTTCTGGAGAAACTTCTGTTTTTTGCTGCTCAATTTCATTATCAAATTTACCTTCTTCTATATCCTTTTCAATTTCTTTAGCTTCTTTATTTTCAACTAGTATTCCTAAACTAACGCAAGTTCCTACAACGCTTTTTACTGCAGATTTAAACTCCTTTTCCAGCATGTCTTTATATTTTGTCTTTGCAACTGAAATAATCTCCTCAATAGCAATATTTCCTACTTTTATTTTATTTGGCTCTCCAGAACCTTTTTCTAATTTCAATTCTTTTTTTAATAATTCTGATACAGGAGGTGAAAAAACTTTAACTGTGAAATCTTTTGTTGAAGTATCAATATCAAGTTCCACAGGAACTTTTACTCCTTTGAAATCTGCTGTTGATTTATTCACTTCTTGTATTACCTTTCCAATATTTATTCCTATGGGACCTAATTTTTGTCCAACTGCTGGCCCTGGGGTCATACTTCCGCCTTCAACTAATAATTTTATTATCATATTTCTGACTCCTCATCTTCTTTTTCTCTTCTTATAACTCTAACATTATCTAATTTTACTGTAACAGGGATTGGGACTGCTGCTCCTAATAAACTAACAACAACTTCTCCTTTTTGCTTGTCAACTCTTTGAACTCTTGCTTTTTCTTTTTTAAATGGTTCTGCAATAATCTCTACGATATCATTTTTCTCTATTTTCATTTCTGTTGGGACTGGTTCAATCATAGATTTTATTTCTTCGTACTGGACAGTTTTTCCAATAATCCCTTTGATATAAGGTAAATTAAAAGCTGCTTCTTCAGCAGATTCTCTGTCTGCAGATTCCAGAAAAATATAACCCTTTAATCCGTGGGGTCTAGCTATACTTTTTACTTGCAAATCTTTTTTCTTTACTTTATCTGCTATCATATCCACAGCTTTATCTTCTTTATTTGTTGTAACTTTTATTACATAAATCATTTTTTATTTTGTTTTTTAGATTTTTTAAAGCCTAACTACTTCTTAACTTCTTAAGAAGTAGTTAATAATGTTTAAAAATTTATGCTTATAAACTTTTCGTTTAAATTTTTAATTTAGATTTTTATCTTCTTGATAATTTCGGTAAAGTGAAAACAAAATTTGTGTAAGTTTCTTCTCCTTTTTCTATTTCTTCTCTTGTTTTGCTATCTAATCTAATTTCTCCATCATATCCGGTTATTATGTGTCTTACTATGAATAATCCTAGTCCTGTTCCTCCTCCCTCTCCATATTTAAAAATATTCTCTCTTTGCTCTGGATGAATTCCTAATCCATTATCCCATACATTACACTGATAAAAATCTTCTAAGTTTTCTATCCCTAAACTTATCCTAGTTCCTTCAGAAGCATGGTCTAAAGCATTTCCTATCAAGTTATTATAAATTCTTTCTAAGTTTTCTGATGAAACTAAAGTAAGTTTTTCTGGAGTTTGCTGAATTCGATTTTCCAGCTCAATTCCTAATTGTCTTGCTCTTTCTTCATATCTTTGCATAGAAGTATTTGCAGTTACATAAATATCTGTTCTTCCTTCTGGTAAAGGAAATCTTCCTTCCTGAACCTCCTCAGACATTAAAAAATTATTTAACATATCATTTGCTGCTAAAATATCACTATATATTTGTTCAGCCGAATTTCTATTTTCTGGTTCTTCTAATCTTTTTTGCAAATTAAATGCTCTTGCTCCTGCTAAAGTTAAGTGATTTCTTAATTCATGAGCAATCATTGAAAATATTTCAGGTATTTTGTCTGCCATTTTCAAAATATTAAATTTAGAATCCTCGAATGAGGCATCGCCCCTTATAGTATAACATAAAAATCAGTAGTTATAAACCCTAGCTAAAAAAATTCATAACTAAAGAGATTAAAAATCCCATCAAACCCAATAACAACAATCCTATAGAAGAAACTTTTGCTATGCTTTTGAATTCGTCAGCTTTTGGCTTTCTAAGTATGTGCCATACTCTCTTGCACTTATTTAGAAAGCTTATTACTTTTCCCATGATTTATAGAAAATTTCCAGGTTTTTAAATTTGTTGATTTGCTAAAATTTTTAAACGTAGATTCTCTAAACTTGTAATGAGTCTAACAGCAGGAATTATATTTGGATTAATATCTATGTTAGGTTTTGGCTTGGGTAATGCTTTATCAAAAATTCCCACTCAAAAGTTAGGAGCTAAAAAAACTGTTTTTTTAAGAAATGTTTTTATTAGCTTAATTCTGATTATTGTATTATTTTTCTTTTTTCCATTAACAATTTCTTTTTATTATATTGTGATTGCTTTGCTCCTTTCATTAATAGGTTATATAGCTATAGTTACTTTTTTTGCTGCATTAAAAGTCGGAAAAGTGGGGGTTGTTTCTCCTATTGGTAATTCAGCTGTGATTTTTACAGTTATATTTTCAATTATATTTTTCAATGAAACCTTAAATTCGTTGCAATTAATTTCCATTTCTTTAATTGTCTTGGGAATAATCCTGATTTCTATAGACTTCTCAGATATTAAAAATTCGGATTTATTTAAAATAGCTAGCGGGGTTCCTTTGGCTTTACTAACCTGTCTTTTTTGGGGAATTTTATGGAGTTTTATTAAAATTCCTGTAAGTATTTTAGGTCCAGTATTAACTTCTTTGATTTTAGAATTTGGAATAGTAATTTTTTCCGGAATTCATTTAAAAATCAAAAAAGAAAAATTTGGAATTGATAAAAATTTCTTAGGTTTGATTATAATCATAGCTTTATTTACTGCAGCTGGAACTTTATTTTTTAATTTTGGACTAAGTGTTGCTAAAATCAGCATTGTTGCTCCATTAGCTTTTGCAAATCCTCTTGTTTCCGCATTATACGGAAGAATATTCTTCAAAGAAAAATTGTCATTTATTCAGTGGATGGGTGTTTTGTTAATTGTCTTGGGTATAATTCTTATTTCTATTTAAAATTAGTCAATAAATTCAATTCCTAATTCATCAGAAATTTCTTTTTGTCTTTTTTCTTCACCACTTTCCCCAGGACCTAGAATTTGCGTTGATTGAACTCCTGTTACGATTAACATAACTCTTATTGCTTTGTCCATGTCTTCTGCTATTTGAGCTCCCCAAATCATCTTTGCTTCCGGACTTAATTTTTCTCCGATTTCTTCAATTATCTTTTTAGCCTCATCCAAACTCATGTCTGGCCCGCCAACAATATTTACCAGTGCTCCGGTTGCTCCTCCTACATCCACATCTAACAAAGGATTTTGGATTGCTTTATCAACTGCATCTGCAGCTCTTTCTTGACTATCAGACTCACCCATTCCTATTAATGAGACTCCTCCATTCTTCATAACAGCTTGTATATCTGCAAAATCTAAATTTACCAAACCTGCTTTTGTAACTAATTCAGTTGTGCCCTTAACAGCATTTGTCAAAATTTCATCTGCAACTTTAAAAGCTGTATGCAAAGGTAATTCTGGGGCTAATTCCAACAATTTGTCATTTGGGATAACTATAAGGGTGTCAACAACTCCCTCCATTCTTTCTAATCCGTATGCTGCATTTTCAATTCTTTTTCTTCCTTCTAAACTAAATGGCAGGGTTACAACACCAATTGTTAAAGCTCCTTGCTTTTTGGCTAGTTCAGCAACAACCGGAGCAGCTCCGGTTCCAGTTCCGCCTCCTAAACCACATGTTATGAAAATCATATCGGAACCGCTAATTTTTTTCTTAATTTCCTGTTCAGTTTCTCTTGCTGCTTCTTCTCCTACTTTTGGATTTGAACCTGCTCCCAAACCCTGGGTTAACTCTCTTCCAATTAGAATTTTTTGATCAGAATTTGTATATAATAAGTCTTGAGCATCTGTGTTTATGGCTATTAATTGTCCTCCTTTTATTCCAATTTCTCTCATCCTGCTTAGAGTGTTGCCTCCTGCGCCTCCAACTCCAACGACTTTAATTTTTGCTGTTTGCTTTTTTAGCAGTTCTTCTAATTCTCTGTCAATTGCATTTAAATCAGAATTATTATAAACTTCTTCATTTGTCTGACTAGATTCATCTGATTGATCTGAAATCTCTGAAACATCAGTCTCTTTTCCAATATACTCTGCCATATGATTTATAGAATGCTTGGATTTATAAATTTTAGTATAATAGAAAATATTAGTTGGGGCTTATTAGTTTTGCTTTTTATGATATCCTACCAGATAATTCAGAGGATATCTAGAGAAATTTTTCTAATATGCCTTGTTTATTCATCATCATTTCTGAAACTTGTTTTTTAGTTTCGGAGTCATCTGCAGCTTCTTTTTTATTTAATAATTTGATATAATATTCAAAATCTCTTTCATAAATCTGTTCTATTAATTGTCTTGCTCTTTGATAATCTCTTTAAGAAACAGCTTGCTGATATTTTCGTTGTAAAGAATAAGTTTCTTTTTCTTTGCCATGTTCGCTCTCTCCATCCCCTTTGTTACTCATTTCTCTGCTTTCTGATTATGCTTTTTTAATTTCCTCTTTTTCCTCTTTTTTTTCTTGTTTTTTATCAACTTTGTTTTCTTCTTTTTTTTCTTGTTTTTTATCAACTTTGTTTTCTAAATCATCTGCTTTTTCTTCACTTTTTTTGTTCTCTGTTTTTTCTTCCTTAACTTCAAATTCCAAATCTAATTCTAAAATTTCTTTGAATTTTGGTTTTGCTGCTAATATCATTTGTTCAAACATTTTTGGAGCTTTAAATTTTATTTTTTTGTCTTTAACTTCAAAATCTAATTCTTTATTGAAAAAATAGGTTGATAATGATTTTATTTTTTCATCTTGTTTGTCAATCTTTTCTAAAATTTTAAAATCATACTCAATATTTTTTCCAGCCAAAGGATTGTTCATATCAATCATAACTCTTCCTCCTGAAACTGATATAACTTTTGCTAAAGAATTGTCTAATGCAAGCATCATTCCCGGCTGGGGATTAATGTCTCTTTCTAAAAATGATGCTAAGGAATATGTTCTGATTAGTTTTGGGTCTCTGTTTCCAAATGCTTGCTTTGGTTTTAATTCAGCTTTATATTCTTCACCGATTTCTTTCCCTTCTAATTCATTATCCAACCCTTTTATTGTCATTTCTTTCCCAATTACAACGGTTATAGGTTCAACTTCTTTTTTTAATCCCATTTCTTTTGCATCTTTTTTTCTTGTAGTGTCAAATATCTCTCCTGTATCAGCTACTTTTCCAGTAAATTCCAATTTAACAAAATCTCCTTTCTGAACTTTTTTATTTTCTGCCATAAGTTAGATAATTAGATAGGGTTTTTAAAGGTTGTTTTTAAAATACGAGATTCCATAAAGTTTATTAATTAAGATAACTCTGTTAACATATGGAAGAAGAGCATTCAGATTATAAAGACAAAGCTATTCTATCTATAGTATTTCTTATTATTGGGATTATAACATTTTCCTGGACTATTTTTAGTTTAATTTTCGGGATTTTAGCATTGATTTATGGTTTTAAAGCTAAAAAAAAGGGAGTTAAATTAGGTTCTATTGGTTTTGTATTGGCTATTATCTGGGTTGGATTTATTTTGATTTATGTTTTAGTTTTTCTTTATATTCCTGGACCTTTTGTTGTACATGCATCAAGTAGCATGGCGCATCCAGGAGGTTATGATAACTGGTGGAGTGAACAAGGAACATGGTATGAAGAAAATAATATTACCAACCAACAGTTTAAGACATTTGCTTTATCTAATGGTGTTGGAAAAGCAGATTTAATCTTTGTTTGGAAAGTAAATACAGAAAATATAGAAGTTGGGGAGATTATCTTATATGATGCTGGGCAAAGGTATCCTGTAATTCACAGAGTTGTGGAGAGATATGAAGAAAATAATGAAATTTATTACTCAACAAAAGGAGATAATAATCACGGGCAGTTAAGTTTTGAAAGAAGGATATTAGAGGAGCAGGTTAGGGGAAAAGCAATTTTCAGGATTCCGAAAGGAGGCTGGTTCAAACTATTGGTTAACGATATTCTTAAGCAGGTATTTTAAAGGTTGTTTCTGAACTAAAAATCTAACAAATAAAATAAGCAGAACAAGAAAGCTTTATAAACCTGGTTTTTTTGCTTATTTTATGGCAAGAATAATTAATGCGAATACTGTTAAATCTGGCAATGCAGTTGTCATTGATGGCAATGCTTGCATTGTAAAAAATATTGATATCAGCAAAACAGGTAAGCACGGGCATGCTAAATGCAGAATAGAAGCAGAGGGTATTGCTGATGGTAAAAAAAGAGTTATTGTGGTGCCGGGGCATGAAAGATTTGAAGTTCCGGAAATTGATAAAAGAAAATGCCAGATTTTAACTGTATCTGGAAATAAAGCAAATGTAATGGATTTAGAAACCTATGAAACTTTTGATATGGAAATTCCAGATGAATTAAAAGAAAATGCAAAACCTGAATCACAAATAGAATACTGGATTGTTCAAGAAAACAAAATCGCAAAAAGGGTGGTAGGATAAAATGGCAACAAAAATACCTGCTGCACAAAAAAGACTTTTTAGAAATATCTTTGTTTGCAAAAATTGTCAAAGCAAGATTAGAACAGAAGCAAGGAAAATCTTAGAAGGGAAAGTCAGATGCAGAAAATGCAAAAAAAGAAAATTCAGGCAAATTAAAAAGAAATAGCAATAAAAATGAGCTTTTTTATATACGACATAACATTTCTATTAATTTTCATTACATCTCTTGTTTTATTTTTATATCCAAGAAGGAAGAAAATTGACCGAGAAGGGTTAATCATACTATACAGAACAAAATTAGGCATAAAGATTATTAATTTCATAGGTAAAAAATATAAAAAATTTCTAAATGTTTTTGGGTATTTTGTAATATTTGTTGGTTATTTGCTGATGCTTGGAGGATTATATCTGATTTTTCAGCTGGTTTATATTTTTGTTAGAAATCCTGATTTGTTTAAGATTGTAAAAATCCCGCCTTTTGCTCCTTTAGTTCCTTATTTGCCTCAGTTATTCAAAGCTGAATGGCTGCCTCCTTTTTATTTTACATACTGGATTGTTGTTTTGGCAATTACAGCTGTATTTCACGAATTTGCTCATGGTATTTTTGCCAAAGCTCATGACTTAAAAATTAAATCCACTGGATTTGCATTTTTAGGTCCTTTTGCAGGAGCTTTTGTTGAGCCTGATGAAAAGAAAATGCAGAAAAAGAAAATTCCTAAGCAATTATCAATTTTAGCTGCAGGAAGTTTTGCAAATGTTGTTGTTTCTATTTTAACATTTATTTTTTTCATATTGTTCTTTATTTCATTTTTCCAACCTGTTGGATTGGGATTTAATACTTATGTTTTTACTCAGATTGATGCAAGTGAAATAACTCAAATAACTGATAATCAATTAAATTTAAATTTTGACGGAGAATTAAATTTAACTCAGATTTATGTGGATAACGAAACTTATTATATCACTAATGAAAATCTTGAAAATATAGATAACCTGGAGAGAATAAATATCTTCGATGATTCTCCTGCTTTGAATGCCGGCTTAATTGGAGCTATTTCAGAAATTGATGGGAATAAGATTGAGAGTTATGATGGATTTGTTACAGTATTAGAATCAAAACAACCAGGAGATGAAATTGAGATTAAAACTGTTTTTGATGATTCTATAAAAACTTATGAAATTGAATTGGCTGGACATCCAAATGATAAGAGTAAAGCATATTTAGGAATTGCATTGCCAGGTGTTCAGGAATCAGGAAGTTTTGCTTCATGGATTAGAGAAAAAGTTACTTTTTTTCGTGACCCCTATATTGTGTATGAGCCAGGATTTGCTGAAGATTTTATTTTGTTTATTTACAATCTAATATGGTGGTTATTACTAGTTAATATTTCTGTTGCATTAGTAAATATGCTGCCACTGGGAATTTTTGATGGCGGGAGAGTTTTTTATTTATCTGTTTTAGGATTAACTAAATCTAAGAAAGCAGCTAAGATTGCCTATAAGTTTGCCACATACTTCCTATTGTTTTTATTTTTGCTGTTAACTTATATTTGGTTTATGGGGATTTTTTAGTTAAATTTAAATTGGAATTTTTTCTATTTTGAATATGGATAAGAAAACTAAACAATTATTAGAAAAGCAGCATTATTATGTATCTGGGCATTCTGCAGTTCAGATTTGCAGATGGACTAAAAATTCTTTAAGAAATCAGGGAACATGTTACAAAGAGAAATTTTATGGCATTAAGAGTCATGAATGTTGCCAAATGAGTCCTGCTGTTATGTGGTGCCAAAATTCCTGCTTGCATTGCTGGAGAGCAATTGAGAGTAATTTAGGTACAGAAATAAAAAATCCAGATAAACCTGAGAAAATAATCGAGAATAGTATTGAAGGGCAGAGAAAATTATTATCGGGTTTTAAAGGTTATAAAGGAACAAATATGGAAAAGTGGAAGCAGGCTCAGAATCCTACTCAATTTGCTATATCATTATCAGGTGAGCCGACTATTTATCCTCATTTAGATGAGTTGATTAGTCAGTTAAGAGAAAAAGGCAAATCAACATTTTTAGTTACAAATGGTTTATCCCCAAAAAAATTAAAACAGTTAGAAAAGAAAAATGCTTTACCGACTCAGTTATATATCTCCCTAAACACTCCAAATGAAAAAATGTATAAAAAATGGCATAAGAGCAAAGAAAAAAATGCCTGGAAAAAATTTAACCGATCTCTATCAATAATGAGTAAACTGAAAAATAAAACAAGAACAGTTTTAAGATTAACTTTAGTCAAAGATTTAAATGCAAAAAAAGAATTTATTCCCGAGTATGCTGAATTAGTAAAAAAAGCAAATCCGGATTTTATTGAATTTAAATCTTATATGAGTGTGGGGTTTGCAAGAAAAAGATTAGGTTATGAGAAAATGTTAAGTCATAAAGAAGTAAAAGATTTTTCAAAATTGTTAGTGAAAGAACTGAAAGAATCTGGATATAAGATTTTAGATGAGCATAAACGAAGCAGGGTTGTGTTATTGGGTAAGGATGAAAAGAGAATGAAGATACAGAAAGATGAGATTTAAAGATGGTCCAACATTGTCAGATATTCATCAATTCTTCCAGCAGTCAACATGTTAACTTCTAAAAATTCCAAAGCATCTTTATACAATATTTGTTCATTATTTCCCAGTTCTAATCTCCCTCTGATTTCTGGATTATCCCAGTACTCTATTAAATCATATACTGAAATTTCTCTTTTATCCGGAAAAAGAATAAACGTATTAAAATCAAAAAACTTTGTCCAGATGATACTCTTTTATCAATAAATTCCCATCCTTTTGATTCAAAATTAATTAACTTCGCATATAATTCCTCTAAGTTTACAGAATCTAAAAAATTTAGATTATATCTCATTTGAGGTATATATTATTTCTAATTACAAATGAATAATGCCGTCTTTTGTCAAGACAGCAAATCTCACCCCTACTGGCAAAGACAACAAAGCTGAGATTAAAGCCATGTGCTCTTTGCCATCCCCAGAAGCAACTGATAATGCAACTTCGGTTCCTTTAATTTTTCCTTTTAATTTTTTCATGAGTTCCTGTTTCAACTCAACAATCTGCTGATTGGTTTTTACCTGGATAAATTCATGTTTTTTATCTGTAGTAAATTTTTCAGCAAATTCAGAACCAATAAGTATTATATTTTCCCATTCTCCTCTGTTAATTAATCCGGCAACTTGCCCCCATGTTCCTTTTCCTGATGATAACAAAGCAACTAATTCCATAAGTTATTTTATAAGGAAGAGTTTATAAGTATTTATGTGTTAAGAAATATATAAAAAGAGAAAATTTAATTTTTTAAAATGGTTGACATGCCTTTAAATGAAATAACTTTAAGAAAATATGAAAAACCTTACAAACTGGAAGAAAGAGAAGTTGTAAAAAAAGTTTGTTTGTCTCTTGGATTATTGCAACCAGGAGATAGCAGAGATGTAATTGTTGATATTTTGATGGTTTTGGCAAATGCAAGAAAAGAAGGTAAAAAATTATCAAGTGATGAAATCAGAAAAAAAGCTGAAGAAAACAGGAAAAACCATAGTTTGGAATTAAAGGGTTTAGCTGAGTCTAACATAAGGAGGCAATTAAAAAGATTGAGAGATTTAATGTTAGTTGACAAAAATGAGAACTTATATAATTTGTCAGAATTTTTATCATTGAAAGAAATATTTGAAACAAAAATAGAGAACTTCTTGTTACCTCAAATTATCGAAAGAGTTAAGGATTATTTAAATGAACTAAAAGAACTTTGAAACTTTTTCTTTATATTTAGGGTTTAAATATAATGCTTTTTGAAAATGCTTTTTTGCTTTTTCTAATTTGCCCTTTTTTCTTAATGTTAATCCTAAATTAAAATGAGTATCGGGATTTTTTGGGTTTATTTGTATAGATTTTTTAAAATACTGCTCAGATAAATCTAGTTTATTTAAAATTCCATAAACAATACCTAGATGAGAATAAATCATTGCATGCTCATCAAGAGATTCGGCTTTTTTCAAAACTTTTTCAGCTTCGTAAATTAAACCGGTTTCAATATAGATTATTCCTAATTCTAACCAGGATAAAGAAAAATTAGGATTTAATTTAACAGATTCTTTTAGATAGTCAAGAGCTTCATCTTTTTTTCCAATTGAATGTAACTGAGAAGCAATCTGGTAATATTCAAAATAATCCTGTCTTAAATTTTTCTTTTCAATTTCTAAATATCTTAGTGTTTTTTCTCTTGTTCTTTTTTCATCTAATAAACCAAAATGATGTATTGGTATTTCTGTGTCTAAAACTTTTCCGATTTTTTTTGCTTGCGGCAAAACTGAGTCATGTGCTTCTCCAGTAAATCTTATTTTTGAATGATTTTTAAAAAATCTTACCATTTTTCTAGGAACATAGCAGTCTCCAACACACTCATCATATTCATCATCTTTACATGATACAGCTGAAAAAAATCCAAATCCGTTTCTGTAATTTCTTTGTATTAATGAGAAAGCTACATACTCCCCATTATTAGTTAAACTTTTTATTTTATCATGATCTTTTTTAGAAATTGTTTCATCTGCATCAATTGACAATATATAAGGAAAAGAAGCTTTTGACAAAGCAAAGTTTTTTAGTTCAGCTAAATCATTTTTTATACTGGATTTGAAAACTTTAACTCCTAAATTTTTAGCTATTTCATAAGTTTTATCGTCAGATTCATTATCAACAACAATAATCTCATCTGCCAAATCTCTTATACTCTCTATGCATTTTTTGATATTAGATTCTTCATTTTTTGCAACAATTACTGCAGATATTCTTTCCATACAATATTTTATAATAAGGTTCTGTAAAGTCTACGGGTGATAGATAATCTTATCTTGTATATAATTA
>CAZQGH010000006.1:0-16402 GCA_964592915.1 Candidatus Woesearchaeota archaeon
CATCACGGAACTAATTTTCGGTTTTGAGTATCGACATATGTCTATGGATCGCACAATCTTCATCAATTAGATAAGTTTTTATAGGGATTATAGTAGGTCTGCCAACAGAAAGAACGTTTACTGGAGGACTTGTAAGCATTTCTTCCCTTTTTTGAGGATAATGAAAAAGAAAAAATTTATCCATTTGCCCTTCCTGATTTTGGCTACCACAAACAAGTAAAACTAATTCTCTAGGAACTGGATATTCAACAAATATACTATCTACCATAAAAATAATTATATTAAAAATTTATGAGTATTATTGTGATTAAATATTCTATTTCCTTATTTTAAAATTTAATCAGTTATCTCAATTTCTAAAGGTTTATATCCGAAAAAATCAGTAGAATAATTATAAGCTCCTGCATTTAAAAAAACAATTTTATCTCCCACATTAGGATTTTTTAATCTGACTTTATATCTGAAAATATCATCTCTTGTGGGGCTATTCCCTTTAATTAAATAATTTTCGCCTTTATTTTCATCATCTAATTCTCCCTGAACAAGCATCTTTGTATTGGTTAATATAGAATCCATAGCACACCTATAAACACTTGTATTCACAACTAGATTATTATCATATTTTTGTATTATCTCTGTAACTAAATTAATGCAAGGAGCAGCTAAGAATCTTCCTGGCTCAATTACTGATTTAATATCATATTTGTCAAGCCATTGTTTTGTTTCTTTTAATTTGGAAAAAATGTAATCAAATACCCTAACATTTGAACTTCTGTAAATGCTGGGTAAGCCCCCTCCCAAATTAATAAAATCAATTATTTTTAGTGATTTTTCGTCTAAAGAATCTCTTAAATCTGAAACAATTTTCCATTCACTCGTATTTTGGGATTTTCTGTGAATATGGACTCCTAACTCTGTAATGCATTTATTGTCTTTTAAATTTGAGATTAATTTATTTATTTTCTTGCTTCTCATGCCATAAACAAAATACTTTCCTGTTCCAATTCTGTGCTCTTTAAATTTCATCCTTAAAGATAAACTAATTTTTGCTTTTACTTTTTCTATAACTTCTAACAATCTTATCAAATCAGTTTCATTATCCACTACAAATTTTCTTACACCTTTATCTAATATGCTCTTTAACTCATCTGCAGATTCAGCTTGCAAAAAAAACCATATTCTCCCTTTGTCTTCAATCTCATCAATTTCCTCTTTAGCATGAACTGAAAAATCAACTTCATTATCTTCTTGTAATAATCTCCCAATAATTCTGTTTGTTTTATAAGAATATGAAATTTTCAAACCCAATTCTTTTAATTTATTGACTTGTTCTTTCAAAACTTTTCTTGACAAAACAAATCTAGCTTCCATTTAACATCTCTTCTTCATTTAATTGGTCTAAAACAGCAGACATCATTAATGGGAAAGTGATTGTAACATCTCCATTAACCGTGGCTGCTTCAGCATCATCCTTAATCTTGCCCCATGATTTGGCTTCTTGTGTTGTAGCTCCTGACATACTCCCCGAGGTATGATGAGATGTAGTCATATAAACAGCATAATCAAATCCCCCAGATAGCAAAGCTGAAAATACAGCATAATGCTTGCTTATTGAACCGCCTAAAGAAATTAAACCTTTTTTCTCGTCAAAACTCAAATCTTCAGTTATTCTTTTCATATCTTTTATTGTATCTACAACAAAATCATCATGTTTTTGCTGAAACATATACAACTGAAATCCGAAACTTGAATCTGCAATTCCCGGGCAATAGATTGGGATATTATTTTTTGCTGCCTGATATAATATTGAATTTTCCTTGCTATATTTTTCCAATAAAAAACCAATTTCTCTTAATAATTCAGAAACGCAAATTATCTTTTTTTTATTATAAATTTCTAATAAAAAATCATTCATAATATCTTCAAATTTCATATATGATTCATTTCTTATCACAAGATTGCCTACTCTGTTCTCTCCTCTTTCATGTAACTTAGTATCATCAGCATAAAAATTTGAAATTTCAAAACCTTCACCTAATGCCTTCATTATGTCTTCCTCTATTGCACCAGAAGTAGTAACTAAAATATTTGGAATTTTTAGCTTGCATAATTGGGCAAAAAAACCTCTTAAACCTGATGTAACCATATTTGAAGTGAATGTTAAAAATATCTTTGCTCCATTTCTCTTCATTTTTAAAACAACTTCTTTTGATTCAGCTAACTCTGATGCCTGATACCCTAAATTTCCAAATAATTCAAGTGTTTCATTGACAGTTATTCCTGGTTTCCACAAAAAATCTTTAACTTTTTTCATTTTTAGCAATAAAATTTAACAGATAAAATATAGAGTGATAATTATAGAAATATAATTAGAATTATAAAATTGGTATTGCCAAGCTTTCTAATAATTCTGATATCATAATAAAAATAAACAAGATTGACTTTTAAATCTAACTATTTTATTATATAAATTTTTATTAAGTTTATTTCTATTGAGATTTATGACAATAAGTGCAAAGGAGATTATACTTACTATATTGAGCATAATAGGAGCTACACTCTTTTTTATTGCTCTTCAATATTTTGGATTTCCAATAAATGAAGATACAATTATAGTATTAATATGGGGAATCTTTGTAATTACTCTAAGTATAATAATTATCTATCAGAAGATGAGAGAAGTTGATGATGAACTAAAAAATCTAAAAAACAAGCAGAAAAAGTTAGAAGAGGATTTAAATAGAGCGAAAGATATTACAAATTTAAAAGTAGACAATAAATATTTAAAAGAAAAAATACTAAATTTAGAAAAGAGAATAAAAAAAAGTGGCAATAAAGACTGATTTTTCAGATATGGTATTAGATATTATTAAAGCCATAATCATAATTATAATAGGATATATAATAATAAGAACTCTTTTGTCTGCTGTTTAAACCTAACTGTTTTTGTAACCTCTAGCATTGAAAGGTATAGCATTCTTAGGAATATCCAGCATATATTCTTCATTTATACCTTTTAATCTCTATTCTAAAACCTGTCCAACTTCATATTCAAAACACGAAAACATTTTCCCAATATCTCGCAATTGAGGACTTCCGTGCTCAAACACATAAGGAATTCCATTATCTATAAGTAACAGCATAACCTGCTCTTTTGTCTCTCAATAAAACATGGCAATGATATCCAAAACCATGGTTCTCTCTTTTACTCAAACCAAATCTTGGTGCTTCTCCACAAATACCTGAACAAGAGATATTTAACCCTCCAATCCTCATTCTAACTATCCACAATTTCCTCAATCTTTTCCTTAAATTTAGGCAAATCCTCAACATAAACCTGTGCACCAGTAGCATCTTTATGCCCTCCTCCAGAGGCATTATCTAACTCCGAAATAGCTTTAGCGGTTATCTCCCGGACATTACTCCCTCTCAAAGAAATATTTGCCTTAGCTCCTTTGATATAAGCAACTACAATAACTTTTCCAGGATTTAAATGATGCAATTCATTTGCTATATCTGCTGAAATAGATAAATCTCCTCCATACTGGAAATAAACTAAATTCCCTCTGTTATTTGTTTTAGCTTTTTCCATCAGTTTCTGGTATTTTCGTTCAATTTGCTCATATCTCCTGTGAACAGTAAAATTTCTTCCATTTTCTTCTAAAATCTCATAAGGAGATTTAACATTATACAAAAATTTAATCATCTTAACAACATTTGTTGTTCTGTCTTTTAATCCAAAACTCAACATCTTAGTTATTTCACCCAGTTTAGTATTATATAAACAGGAAAAAGCTGTTTCGCAATTATCCATTAAATCAGGATATTTTTTCTTAACTTCATCAATAAATTCAGGCAAATACCCGTCTCCAATACATCCTAATAACGCCAACCAATTATCTTCTTCCCTTTTACTAACTTTATAACACCAATAAGTTGTTGGCTCACTGCTTTTATCATTTTTATATGCTGAATTGTAATAATGTAAATTTTCAAAATCCTCAACTCTTGCAACATCTTCTTTTTCAGATGTTTTTATTCTTTCTTTATCATCTAATTCATGATGGTCAATCCACACTATGGGCAATCCTAATTCTAATGTATCTGTAATAAAATCTTTTGACACAATTGGTTTATCTAGTATAAAAACATAGTCTGGTTTTAGTTCTCGAATTTTCCTTGTGTAAGAAACATTTAATTCAGGAAAACTTTTTATTGCAACTCCTTTACCTCTATCTATATATCTTCTTAAAACCAAAAAGCTTGCTAACCCATCCACATCATTGTCAAAAAAGAACAATGGATTCTGGCTTTTTTCAAGGTGCTCTTTAATTTCATTTAATTGTTTTTCATTTAGCATATTTTAATACAAAGAGTAACATTTATAAATTTAATTTTTCTATAAAAAACATGAATAAATGGATTGAGATACTTATCGGATTGATACTGATTGTAGGTATGATTCTTATAGGCTATTATTCCCAGGATTGGGTAGTGGCTGGAAAATCTCTTAATTTCCTAAGTTCTGCATGGACTGTTTTGAAAGGCGGAATTTTCTGGTTTTTTGTGGGAATTGGAGCTTTATTTGTTCTTTTAGGTTTAAGTGACTTAAAAGGATGAATAATTTAGAATCAGTAGGGAACAAGAAGTTTTTGTAATAATATAAATATTTTTTTATCATAAATAATAAATATTAGCTATTCTTAATTTTATTAACTCTAAAAATGGTTATTGTTGATTCAGAATTGTGTTCAAGATGCAAAGGAAGAGGTTTTTGCGGCCAAACCTGTCCAATACTAAATAATTTTAAATTTCATGGTAAAATTAAAACTCATTTTTCTGGTTCTTCGCCCCCTGAAATATTTGTTGGAAGATATAATTATCCGAATGTTAATACGGGCATATTATCTCCTCAGGAACATGGCAAAACTGAACAATATAATATGCCAGAATTATGGCATGCAAAAAAATTAGGAATCCCTCAAATCTTGCAATTAAGAAGCAAGCTGATTTACGGAAGATTTAAATCAAATATAAAAGATGCAAGAAAAGAAAGAAAATTCATACAAATAATGCAGGAAATTGCAATAGCAGATAAAAATGTTTCAACTGAATTTTTTTTAAAAAGAGCCCCAACTAATTTAGCTGAAATTAATTCTCAGACTCCGATTATTGGAAACCCGGCTCCATTAAAAAAAGCCAGACTGGAAGAAAATCCTCATGTTAATAAAAAAGTTGATTATTTAGTCTATGATACAGATGTCAAATCTGCAATTGCTATTGAAGAATTATACAATTCCAATATAGCAGTAACAAATATAATGAAAATTTTGTCTGCAGGATTGTTAGGTTTAAAATCAAAAAGAAAACTTGTTCCTACAAGATGGAGTATCACATCAACTGATGATACAATATCAAAATTTTTACTGGATAAAATCAGATATTATCCGGAAATTTCTGAATTCCATCTGTTCAATTCAGAATATCTCGGAAATCATTATGAATTTTTGCTATTGCCAGATAAATTTTCATTTGAAGTAATAGAAGCTAAATTAAAAGGAAGTGTATGGAATCCTTCTTCTCCTGATTTGTTTATGCAGGATTATGAAGGATTTAATGGAAGGAAAAAATATGCAGATAATGTTACAGGAGCATATTATGCTAACAGGCTAGCACTAGCAGAATATTTAGATAAGAAAAAAAGACAAGCCTCCTGTTTAGTCATGAGAGAAGCAAAACCAGAATACTATGCTCCTTGTGGAGTAGGAATACTAAGAGAGGCTTCAAGACAGGCATTTAAATCTAAACCAGAAATTTTCTCAACCATAAAAGAAGCATTAAACAAAGCTCAAACAAGAATGAAGCTGAACATAAACCAATTCACAAACAAATCATGGTTATTAAAAGAATTTGGAAAGCAAAAAAGATTATCTGAATTTTAAAAAATAAGTTTATCTATTGTTCTCTCTCTTCTCTTTTTTGCTTAATCAAGATAATAATTATTGTAGTTAAAACAGAAACTAATAATATAATACCTAAAACTATGTAAATTAAATTGCTCCTATATTCATCTAATGGAAATTCCTCATCAATTTCACTTATTTTTCCTGATTCATCATCTACTTCAGTTTCATCATCAGATGTATTTATATCTGTTAAATCTCTCTCACTAACATTTCCAGTTCCAGAATCTCCAGAACCTCCCCCAGAACCACCGCCAACTCCTCCGCCACTTCCAGAATCTCCTGAATCAGAACCATCATCAGAATCATCTTCACTTGATGTTTTAACAATTATCTGAGAATTACCAGAAGTATAAAAATAAGTTTCTTCTCCTGAATTTAATAACACCCCAGTTTCCCCATTTAATAGATAATCTCCTTCTATAGAAGATTTAATTTGATAAGTATAATTTGAAATTTCTTCAGGAACATAATTTCTTCCGCCCCAGACAATCATTCCTTCAGCTTTATAAAAAAATAATGGTTCAGGGCTTATAGATAGAATTTCAAATTCTAAAGGAATCTGTTCAATAATCAAAACACTATCCAAATCTGAAACATCACTAATTGATAATTTCAAATTTACCTCAACTAATTCATCTGTCTCAGCTTCAATTTGCAAAGCTCTTTCCATACTCATTTCAGGAAATCCGGGAGAGGGTAACAAATAATATCCAACTTTCTGATAAATTAAAAATAAATTAATTAGTATAATCAACAAGATTAAAAAATAATATAAATTTTTGTTTTTCTCTTCTATCCTCTTTTTTTTCATGTTTAATATAAACAAAGCATGTATTAAAAACTTACCATAAAAAGAATTAGGAATATATTAGTTACTCATTAATAGTAACAATATGTAAAGATTTATAAAATTATTTTTACTATTTATTTTATGGCATTTAATTCATTATATATGCCAGATATTGGAAACGTTGCAATGGATTTAGCCGGAGACACACCAAAAACAAGGCAAATAGCTGAACAAAAGGAATTGAATGCAGAATTTCTAGTGAAAATATAGTAAGTGTCACTGGGGAACAAGCTGAGGCAATTTTAAGAGGATTAGGGTTGGAAATGCTAACTTCTGCAGAATATCCACAAGTATATACCCAAGCAAGAGAATTTCTTTATTCTGTTAGTCCAGAAACTCCAGATTCATAAAAAAAGTTAATAGAGTTATTATTATCCGCTAAATTAAGAACAAATACAGAATTAAGAGAATATTTACAAGCATATCAAAAATTGTTCCAGAGTATGAATTTATCTGCAAATTCTGAATACCAGGAAATTGTTAAATGTGGAGATGAATATCTATTAGTAACAGATGGAGAGGTGAATCCTGAATTAACATATGATGAAGATTTTTTTTCTCCAGTTCCATTATGCGACTTAGTTGGATTTAGAGGTTTAAGAAAGGTTTATTAACCTATTAAACCAATCAACAACCCTTCAATCACCCCAGCTATAATCAGTAAAGGTAAAATAATAAATAAGAAAACTCTCAAACTTCTATCCAGTCTATATAAAAATTCTTTTTTTGCGTTTTTAGAAAATACAAACAATCCAAATCTGATTCCTAGTGCTAAACTTATTATTAAAGCAGGCAATTCAAAAATGCCATGCGGCAATAATCTCAATAATATGGCTTCTCCTTGCAAACCAACAGCAAAAAAACTTACATAACCTAAAAAATAACCATTAATAAATAAAGTGAATAACGGAAAAATTCCTAATAAAATTCCTGAGATTAAACCAATAAATGCACTTTGGATATTATTTTCTAAAATAAAAACAATTAAACCAGAAGTTCCTAAATCTTGAGTTTCTGAAATTAACTTTTTCAAAAACTGCTCAATTACCTCTTCAAACAAATGAGCCTGAAACTGAAAATATCCTAATAATGTTGAAAACACAAATAAGAATAAAGCAAAATAAATAACTTTTCTTGATTCTGTTATATATTCTAAAGACAACATAATATTTTTTTCAAAAAATCCCTGTTTTTTTTCAGTTTGTTTATTCTTACTATTTGATATTTTTATTTTGCTTGAACGGATATTTCTTAATGTTTTTTTTGTGCTGCTTGAATTTAATTTTGTTTTTGTATTTGATTTAGCTTTTTTCTTACTACTTTTACTCCTGCTTGTTTTTGTCTTGCTATTACTTTTTGCTGACTTTTTCCCTGCCATTATCCAAACATCCTGTTTAATTTAGAAATTTTGTTTTTATACTTGTTGCTTAAATATCTCCCATAAATTAATCCTGCAATTAATCCCCCTAAATGAGCTGTATTACCAATTGGCAATACAACAAACAATCCGATAATTACAAGAGGGACTATTGCTAAAATAGGTAGAAACCAAAAAGGAGTTTCAATTGGAACTGCATATTTTGCTAGTTTAGGATTAAAAGATAGTATCATAAATATTGAAGCAAAAACATAAATAAAAATAATAAAATTGAGAAATCCTGTAATTTTAGCAGGAATAAAAGTGAAATTCTGTAATACAACTTGCAAAACAATAGCAATTAAAGGTCCTGCAATTAAATAAACTTTAGCTCTTGGAGTTACAACAGCTAATAAACCCAGCAAACCAAAAATAGCTCCTGATGCCCCTACTGCAGAGATTAAACTGCTTCCAAATAAACTAAATGTCCACCATTCTGAAGTTCCAAACTGCAAAGTTTCTGGATTAGCAACAGGAACCCCTAAAAAATATGCCAAAGCTGCAAAAAACAATCCAGCTATTATTCCAGACAGCAAATAAAACCAGAAAAATCTTTTCCTGCCAATTATCTTCTCAACAAAATTTCCAATAAAGAATAAAGAAACCATATTTGCCAACAAATGGAAAAAACTTGCATGAAGAAACATGCTTGTTAATAATGTCCATATATAACCTTTTTCAAATAAAAGAGAAGGAGTTAAAACAACAAGCTGCTCAATCCCTGGAAAGATTACCAAAAAAACTACAAATAAAAGAAATACTAAAACATTGATTATTATCAGTAAATTAGTCAAACTAAGGTTATGAAAAAAATCCAATGAATATCTTTTTCTTCTTACCGTGTATTTCTCCATTTTAAAAATAGTTATTTCTTTTTCTTTTTGCTTTTCTTCTTAGTTTTTGACTTAGATTTTTTTGATTTTGATTTTTTCTTTTTCTTAGCCTTAGATTTGCTTTTCTTCTTAGTTTTTGTTTTCTTTGGTTTGCTTTTCTTCTTAGTTTTTGATTTGCTTTTTGACTTTGAATCTTCCTTTTTTGCTTTTCTTCTCTTTTCTCTTGCTTTTTTTCTTTTTGCAGCTTTTTCTCTCTTTTCTGCTGCTTCTCTCCTTTGCATTGCTTTTTCTTTTTTATCTCTAATTTTAGTTAATTCTTCTTCAACAATTTTTAAATCTTCATTAAGATTTGAAATTCTTGTTTCAATATCTTTTCTTATTTTCTCATCATCATGTAATTCATAAACCTGCCCGCATTCCTTGCATATAAAATTATTTAATAATGCAGTTTCTTCATTTACTTCAATACCACAAGTCTTACAAATAAAAAAGTTCTTTTCTTCTCGGTTTTCTAGTTGATTACTTAATTGTTCTAATTCCTTTTTTATTGACTTCTGCAGATAAATCAAAGCTTTTTCAACATCTAAAGTCCAAAAATAAGTATACCAGCCTTTTTTCTTGTCTTTTTTTCTAATAAATGAAACCAATCCTTCATCAGACAATTTATATAAAATATTTCTTGTCTGATTAATTGTCAAACTAAGTTTTTTTGCTATTAAAAACTCATTGACATTTTTCTTTCCAAATAATATATTGACTATCTCTGATGCAGCCTTCCCAGCCACATCTGAAACAACCTTTTCAAGAAGTTTTGCTTGCATGTGAAATTTAAAAAGTGAACTATTAAATATCTTTCGTTTTACTTGTTACCACTAAGCAATTTAACTAAAGCTATTTATATAAATTTTTCAGTTAGTTTTATATAAATAACATAATTTTTATAAAAAATGAGTTCAAATACTGAAAAATTACCTAAATTACCAAGATTTCCTGAATTTCCAAGATTAGAAGATTATAAAAACCAGTCTTTGCCAAAATTTCCTTCTTCGCAATTAGGCGAGCAAATGGCTAATGATGCTATTAAAGATTCTATTAAATCTAAAATGGCTTTTCCTGGAGAACAAGAGGATGATTTAGAGCTTGGAGAATTGGAAGAACCTCCAACATTTGAAAAAATAAAAAAAGCAGAACAAGAAGCAATAAGAGAAGTAGAAGAAATTGAAAAGCAACTTCCTAAGAAAAAATCCGTATTTGTCAAAATAGAAAAATTTAGAGAGTCATACAAAATTTTCAATGATGTTAAAGACAAAGTTCAGGAAATTGAAGGCTTGCTATCAGAAATAAAAGATGTAAAAAAAAGAGAAGAATATGAGTTAGAGCAATGGAAAGAAGAGATGGCAAAATTAAAAGAAAAAATGGGGAAGATTGACGAAAAATTATTTAGTAAAATTAACTAAAATGTCAATGCACATTTCTTTATCAAATATAGAAGGCAATTATGGAAAACAACAGATACTTCACTCTCAAATGTCCATTCTTGAATCAATAAAAAGACTGAATAATTATCAGAAGCTAAGAAGAAAAGAATTAACCTTGAAAAAGAAATATCTAACAAAACTAAAGCAATTAAAAACCCAGTTAAAAGAATTTGAAAAGCAGATTCCTAAAGTTGATTTGCCTAAATCATTTAAACAAGAATCAAATCCAGAAAATAATAGAATTAATATAGAACTAGAACAAATTAAACACCAGTTAGAGAAACTGAACAAACCCAATCACTAATTTTTTAAATGTTACTTCTTTTTATCAAGTATGACAATTAACAGACAGGAAATAATAAAGAAATACATTGATTTTTTTAAAAGTAAAAATCACAAACAAATTCCCAACTCCCCATTAATACCCGAAAATGATCCAACTGTTTTATTTACGACAGCTGGAATGCATCCTCTTGTTCCGTATTTATTGGGGCAGAAACATCCACTAGGAAAAAGATTATGTAATGTCCAGAAATGCATCAGAACTCAGGATATAGATGAAGTTGGAGATTCTGTACATTTAACTTTTTTTGAAATGCTTGGAAACTGGAGTTTAGGAGATTATTTTAAACAAGAAGCAATAAAAATGAGTTTTGAATTTCTTACAAAAGTATTAAAAATTCCAATTGAAAAACTAGCTGTTTCCTGTTTTAAAGGAGATAAAGATGCGGATAAAGATGTTGAATCTGCTGAAATCTGGATGAGTTTAGGAATACCCAAACAAAGAATAGCTTTTATGTCAAAGTCAGACAACTGGTGGGGCCCGGCAGGAAAAACAGGTCCGTGCGGACCAGATACAGAAATGTTTTACTGGAAAGGAAAGAATAAAGCTCCGGAAAAATTTAATCCTGAAAATAATAAATGGGTTGAAATATGGAATGATGTTTTTATGCAGTATGTAAAAGATGACTCAGGAGATTACAATCCAGCAAAGCAAAAAAATGTAGACACAGGAATGGGAGTTGAAAGAACTGTAACAATATTAAATGGGTTAGATGATGTCTATAAATCATCAGTTTTCAAACCAATTATTGAAAAAATTGAATTGTTATCAAAACATAAATACAATGAGTCAGAAAAAATAAAAAAATCAATGAGAATCATTGCAGATCATATTAAAGCTTCCTGCTTTATCATATCTGATGGAATTACTCCTTCTAATACTGAACAGGGCTATGTGTTAAGGAGACTAATCAGAAGAGCAGTAAGATACGGAAGAGAATTAGGAATTGAAAAATTTACAGATACACTGGCTGATGCAGTATTTCCGATTTATTCTGACTACAAACATCTGCAAAAAAAGAAAAAACAAATAAAAATTGAATTAAAACAAGAAGAAGAAAATTTCTTAAAAACCCTAAAGCAAGGAATTAAAATTTTTGAGAACTTATCTACAGGCAAAAAGAAATTATCTGGAAAAGATGCTTTTCTATTATATCAGAGTTATGGGTTCCCATTAGAAATTACTCAAGAATTAGCAAAGGAAAAAGGAATAAAAGTTGATGTTAAAGGATTTAGAAAAGAAGAAGAAAAACACCAGGAATTGTCAAGACAAGCAACAAAAGGAAAATTCAAATCAGGTTTAGCTGACAATACAGAACAAACAAAGAAACTGCATACAGCAACTCACTTATTAAATCAGGCATTAAAACAGGTATTAAATGACCACAATATCCATCAGCAAGGTTCTAACATAACCCCCGAAAGATTGAGATTTGACTTTAATTTTCCGAGAAAACTGACTTCTGAAGAACTAAAAAAAATTGAGAATTTAGTTAATGAAAAAATCAATCAGGCAATGCCTGTTGAATGTGATGAAATGTCCATAGAACAGGCAAAAAAAACAGGGGCAGAAGGAATTTTTGGGGATAAGTATAAAGATTTGGAAAAACTAAAAGTTTATTCTGTTGGCGATTTTTCAAAAGAGATTTGTGCTGGCCCTCATGTTGACAATACAAAACAATTAGGTAAATTTAAAATAATCAAAGAAGAATCTTCTTCAAAAGGAGTAAGAAGAATCAAGGCTATATTAGAATAAAATCAAAAAATGAAAGCAATAATTCTTGAGAATGATTTGGAACAAAACTATAGCCTCTTAAATTGCCTGTTCCAAAACCCTTAGTAGATATTAATGGAAAAACTTTAACAGAACATGTTCTTGACATTTTAAAAAAATCTGGGATAAATCAAGCAATTTTATCGACTCATTTTCAGGCAAGAAAATAAAAAAGTATTTTGGTGATGGGAAAAATCATGGATTTAATATTGATTATGCGCATGAAGAATCTCCTTTAGGAACTGCAGGTTTTTTGATAGTATTATATAAAGAAAATAGAAATTTAAAAGAGCCATTTTTTATGATGAACGGAGACAATTTGTTTGCAGATATTGATTTAAAAAAAGTTGTTGCTTTTCATAAAAATAATAATACCCTGGCAACAATTATTCTTACAAAAGTAGATGATGTTACTTCTTATGGGATAGCTAAACTTAATGATAATAAAATAGTAAAGTTTATTGAAAAACCTAAAGAAAATGAAGCTCCCTCAAATCTTGCAAATTCAGGTTATTATGTTTTAAATCCAGAAATATTTGAAATAGCTTTTAATCTCCACAAAAAACTCGGAAAAGTGATGATGGAACACCATATTTTTCCAAAAATTGCATCTATGGGCAGATTATATGGATATCCTCATTATGGATACTGGCAAGATACAGGAACTCCTGAAAGACTAGAACTGGCAAAAGAGAAATTCAAATAGAATACAAACTAGTAGAAATATCTCTTAGCGAAACATCAATTTTAGGATTTAAATCACTTCTCTCCTTTATCAGATTTTTAAATGTATTTAAAGCTAACTCGGGAGTGTTATTTGTCTTGCTTAAATGAGCCAGCATTATATTTTTTAATTTTGAATTGGCATTTTCCAAAACGCATATAGCTGAATGCAAATTTGATAAGTGTCCTTTATCAGATTTAATTCTTTTTTTTAAAAAATATGGGTAAGGTCCCTGCTCTAACATTTGCAAATCATGATTTGATTCAATAACCAAAAAATCTGAATCTTTAACAGAATCTATAACATTATTGCAAGAAGAACCAATATCTGTCAATACTGAAATAGTTTTTTTATCTTTTATTTTAAAGGAAATAGGATTTTCTGTATCATGAGATTTTGAAAATGCCTCAATTTCTAATCCATTTATTTTCAAAGTTTCATCTTTTTTAATCTCATTAATTAATTCTTTATTAGAGCATAAAAAATAATTTTTTATAACAGAGCTTGTTGCATAAATTTTAGCATTAGTTTTCCTGGCTAAAACATCCACTCCTTTAATATGGTCTGAATGCTCATGACTCACAAAGATAGAATTAATTTTCTCAGGATTTTCTCCCAAATCAGCTAATCTTTCAAAAACTTTTTTGCAGCTGATTCCATTATCAATTATTATTCCCTGATTGTTATTCTCAATATAAAAACAATTTCCGCATGAACCAGATGACAGTGCTGCAAATTTCATCCTCTTTTACCTTTTATTTTAAACAAAAACAGAAAAGCTTTATAAATCTTCTTCATATATATAGCCATGGTAGGAGAGGAAATAATTGCAGTATTTGCATCATTTTTTTCAATAGGATTTATATTTGTATTAATATTTGCAGCAGCAATTCTAGCTTTAATTTTCTGGATTTTTATGTTGATTGATGCAGCTCAGAGAAAATTTGAAACTGAAGGAGAAAAAATTGCATGGATTTTAATAATTGTATTGGTAGGAATTATTGGTGCAATAATCTATTATTTTGCTGTCAAAGCAAGAAACAGAGGAATTAGAAAATAAAAAATGTTTTCTCAAAATAAACTAAAGAATTTTAATCCTAAATTTGAAGCTATAGGCTGTTTTATAGAATATAATAAAGAAATTCTCTTATTACGCAGACAATCAGATAAACCATAGGGAAATACTTGGGGTAATGCCTTGATTATAAAGTAAATCAAGAATTTCATGGTTTCTTCTTGCAAATACATCCAAAAAAATCAACCTTCTCAAACTACCAATTTCCTCTAAAACAGCTTTTTTAATGGTTTCATTTAGTTCCATTTTATATCCTATTATAAGAATTATTTGAATATTATTATGCTAAACTTCAACTTTTTCAAAACTCTTACTCAATCCTTCAGTCCAGAACCCAGGCAAGTTGTTTTTAACAAATCCTCTGTAAGCATCAGAATAAATATATGTTGTTCCTTTATCTTCAAACTTCTTGAATTGCTCTGTAACTTCTTTATATATCTCCTTAATCTTCTTTCTTTCAAAATCTAATTGTAATAGAGAAGAAGGCTTCAAAAATAAATAATCCGCTTGTCTTAATGTATTAACCTCAATATTACTCGAATTCTGCGTAATAAAGATAATTGAAATGTCTTTATGTCTTGAAATTAATAACAATTCAGATAATAATTTGTTAATAGAGCTCATTGAACTTCTACTACTAATTTCAATTCCTGCTTCATCTAACAATAAAAATGAATTATTCGAAATCTCTTCAAAATTATCAATAGGCTTAATCCATTTAGGTAATCTGTCTTTTCTAAAACCCATTGCATAAACTTTTTTTCCCTTGGCTTTTAAATTCTCCAAAATTCTCATTCCCAATGCTGATTTGCCAGTTCCTCTCGCCCCCAATATAATCCCAATTTTGCCATACTCATGCATAAATTTATCAAATTCTTTTAGCTCGCCATCAATTTTTTCTAATTCTTCAAAATCAGCATGTTCTGGTTTGGAATTCCTTTTCTTTTTAACATATTTCTTTTTTTTGTGCTCTTCAAAAAATGGTCCAAATAATAAATTAAATGCAGATTTTACCAAACCTTTTTTCTTATTTTTTCTCTTTGCCATAATTAAATATAGAGTTAGATATTAAATAATTTATCTTTTGCTTTTTTTCTGGATATATAAATGAGTAAACTCAGCTCCTAAAATGAAGATTATACTTGAATAATATGCCCAGATTAGCAATATAAATATAAATCCTGCAATTCCAAAACTGGAATAAATTCCAACAACTCTAATGTAAGATTCAATAAAAACCTGCCCGATTAAGAATAACAAGGATGTAAATGCCCCTCCAACAATAACTTTTTTCCAGTTTGTTTTTTTATCAGGGAAATATTTGAAAATTATAGAAAAAACTATTGTGAAAAAAATAAATACTGAAAGAAACGAAAATATTTGCAAAGAAAAAAATGAATAAGTAATCAGAATAAAAGCTAAAATTAAAAAGATGAACATGAATATGAATGAAACAATTCTTTTCTCGATTATATCCCCTAGTTTCTTTAATTTGGATTTTTTCTTTTGCTTTGCTCCCCAGATAAAATTAAGTGTTTTCTGAACATAAGCTAATAAAGAAGTTGCTCCAAAGAAAATAACTAATAAACCAATTAAAGTTATCGAGCCCATATTTGCTCTGACATTTTCAAAAATAGGGACAAGAAACTCAATAGTCTGAGGATTTATCAAACCTAAAATAACATTAATACTTGATTGAGGGAATAAACTTAAAATTATCAAAAACAAAGTTGTTAGCGGAACTATAGATAAAATAGAATAATAAGCCATTGCAGCTGCTCTAGTAAATATCTGGTCGTCAATTGATTTTGAAATTGTTCTTTTTATTATTTTCATATTATGTAAATTTTTTATTTATTCCTCAAATTTATATTTTTGAAAATTTCCGATTTTCATATTATGTAAATTTTTTATTTATTCCTCAAATTTATATTTTTGAAAAT
>CAZQGH010000006.1:16502-39378 GCA_964592915.1 Candidatus Woesearchaeota archaeon
TTCCGATTTTCATATTATTAATTAATCAAGTTATCCTTATTAAGGTTTTTATTTCAATTTAGCTTTTTTCCATAAAAATTCGAAATAATTTCTATATGAGTCAGCTATATCTTTATTTTTTATAATTATGACAATTGGTTTGCCCTTAATTAAATGAATCATAACTTTATCATTAACAATAGTTGTTGTAGCTTCAGAATCAACATCCAAAAATTTGACATCCAGATTTTTATATTTTTTAACAAACTCATGTTCTTTATATTTTGATGCCATAATTATTCTTCCCGTCACTCCTTTTTTTTCTAATTCTTTTCCCAAAGCAGGAGCTTCATATAAAAAGTCATACATCCTTCCAGTAGAACCAAAAGCATCAAAATGTCCTTCATCTAAATTTTCTCTAGCCAATACTCTGATTCCTTCTCTCCCTTCATAAACTCTGATTTCAGTTTCTTTTTGCTTAACTTTTTTTATGTTTCCTAATTCCTTGATTAAATCTTTAATCAAAATCTCTTTTTTCTTAACAGGATTTAATAAATTCTCAGGACTAGAGCAAGAAAATCTCTTTTTACCCTCTTTAACAACATAACTAACAAAACCTTTATCAATTAAATGATTCAATACTGTATATGTTAAAGTTCTGTCCATACTTATATTTCTGGCTATCTGGTTAGCTGATAATTCTCCTTTTTTCAATAATTCTAAATATACTTTTGATTCATTTCCTGTTAATCCTGCTTCTTGCAATTTTTCATAAACATCCATTTTATTTTTTTATTTCTTTATTTTTTTTATGTTTATTTTTTATCTATAATATTGTTGTTATTAAAAATAACAACTTAGATATTTAAACCTTTTTATCAAATTAATTTTAATCTAAATAAGATAAGACTAAGGGAAAATGAATTTAGCAGAAAAATTAGGAATTGCAACAGCAATAACTGGAATAACCTCATTAATAGGATTTGGCTTAATTGATTCTATAAATTATGGATTTAGACCTCATTTTTACCATAATAATGACTGGAATAGTCCTCATATGGCAGCTCTTTATGCAGCTGGATGTATCAGTCTTGTTTTAGAGTCTATCGTTATTTTTTCAGGCGAAACTTATAATGAAAGTAAAAATGAAAATGGCAAATGGATATAAACCCAAAGGGTATGAACTTATGCCTATAGCAGGACTTATTCCATATTCTAAAATAATGGGAGAGAAAATAGAAGCAAATACCCCAACAAGAAAAAAAGAATCATTATTAGATAAAATTTTAGCAACCAGTTTTATTCATGCGGCAGAAGCAATACTAATTTACGAAACCGCAAGGAGAGTAATCCAATGAAACAAAAAAACAAAGAAAAATTAATCACCTCAGGATTATCAGCAGTAATTGGAGGGATATATGGGACAATAGATTGTATTGCATTTGACTTGCCAATTTTAACAGCTGGATTACCTATTTGGGAAACTTTCAAATTTTTAAATGCTCAGTCATCTATTCAAGACCTTAATTTCCCTGATAATATTAAAACAACTGAATACTTATCTTATTTAGGAAAATCCCTAATTCCTTATACAATCGGAGCAGGAATTCCTTTTGCAATCAAGTATAATCAGGAAATATCAGAATTTCTGCAAAAGTATTTTAATTAATCCAACTATTCAATTAAAATACCCGGCTTCCCAGGTTTAGCTTTAATTTGTTTACCAAATTTTTTAGCATCTTTTATTGATAATATCTCAACATCCAAGCCAAATGTAGTTTCCAATTTAACTTTTTTATCTTCATAAATTCCAACTTCAATAGGAATTGCATAAACTTTTATTGATTTCTTGTTTTTCTTTTCTCCTTTTTGTTCCAATATATCCAAGATATTGGCAATATCGTCAAATAATTTTTCAGCTTGCTCTTCTTTTTTTTCTAATTCCTTATTAATTTTCTTTTTATCTACCAAAGGCCATTTTTGCTCAGCAATCAAACTTTTATTGCCTAATTTGTGCCACAGCTCTTCACAAATATGAGGTGCAAATATAGATAAAATTAACAAAAATTTCTCTAAATCTTTTTTACTAACTCCTTTATCAAAATAATCGAATATCTCTCTGACTTTAATAACTGCAAGATTATACCTGAAATTCTCTATATCTTCTTCAATTTCTTCAATGCCAGAATTTAATTTACTCGCCACTAACTCATCTGTTTTTTTGGCTTTAAATTCTGAAACAAATTCCCATATTTTTTTAACAAATCTTAATGAGCCCTGTATACCTTTATCACTCCACTGAATATCTTTATCTGGAGAGGCAACAGAAACTAAAAATAATCTTGCAGTATCCATCCCATATTTTTTCGAAACTTTCTCAGGCAAAACAACATTTCCTCGTGATTTTGACATAACATGCCCATCAGGTCCGTGTAACATTCCCTGGTTAAACAGCTTAATAAAAGGCTCATCATCTTCAATTAATCCTAAATCTCTTAAAAATTTATTATAAAATCTTGCATAAATCAAGTGCATGCATGCATGTTCCGCCCCTCCAATATACTGGTCTACTGGTGTCCAATAAGAAGCTTTTTTCTTGTCAAATATTTTTTTGTTATTATTTGGGTCGGCATATCTCAAATAATACCATGAAGAATTAACAAATGTATCCATAGTATCAGTTTCTCTTTTTCCCTGTTTTCCGCATTTTGGACACTTAACTTTTTTCCATTTTTCAACTGATTCCAAAGGATTTCCCTTTCCAAAATCAACTTTTTCTGGCAACTTAACTGGCAAATCTTTTTCAGGAACAGGAACAACACCACATTTATCACAATAAATTATAGGTATTGGAGTTCCCCAGTATCTTTGTCTTGAAATTAACCAGTCTCTTAATTTATACTGAACTGATTTTTCTCCTTTGCCTTTTTTCTTCAACCATTTAGTAATCTCGTCCATAACTTCTCTGTTATCCCATCCATTAAATTTATCTGAATTAATCAGTCTTCCTGATTCAGTATATGCACGAGACATTTTCTCAGGATTTAATTCATAATTTCCCTGAATAACAACTTTTATGGGTAAATCATATTTTTTAGCAAATTCAAAATCTCTCTGGTCATGGGCAGGAACAGCCATAACCATTCCAGAACCATATTCAGCAACTACAAAATTTCCAACATATACCGGAACTTTTTCATTATTTACTGGATTTACTGCATATAAGCCAGTAAATACCCCTTCTTTATCTAATTCATCCATTTCTTTTTCACTTGTAGATTTAATTTTCTTTAGAAATTTCTCAACTTTTTCTTTTTGCCCCTTACTAACTAAATCCATTAAATCAGGATGCTGGGCAGATATAACCATAAATGTTACTCCAAAAATTGTATCTGGACGCGTAGTGAATATTTTCCAGTATTCGCCATTAATCTCAAATTTAATTTCCGTACCATGACTTTTTCCAATCCAGTTTTTTTGCATTATCTTAATTCTTTCAGGCCATTGCAATTTATCAACATCTTCTAATAATTCATCAGCATAATCTGTAATCTTGAAAAACCATTGTTTTAAATGTCTCATCTCCACTTCTGTATCTTCATGTCTCCAGCATTTTCCATTATGAACCTGTTCATTTGCCAAAACAGTATTGCATTTTTCACAGTAATTCACAGCTGCCTTTTTTCTGTAAGCTAATCCTTTTTCATGCATTTTCAAAAAAATCCACTGGTCCCATTTATAATATTCTGGCTCCATAGTAGAAATCATTCTACTCCAATCATAGGATAAACCAATTTCTTTCATCTGTTTTATAAAATTTTTAATAGAATTTTTAGTATATTTTTTCGGGTGTTCTCCAGCTTTTATTGCAGCATTTTCAGCTGGCAAACCCAAAGCATCAAAACCCATCGGATATAAAACATTAAATCCCATCATTCTTTTGAATCTAGCATAAATATCTCCAATAGTATAATTTAAAGCATGCCCCATATGCAAACCAGAACCACTTGAATAAGGAAACATCTCTAAAACATAGAACTTCTTTTTCTTGCTTTTTTTAACTTTAAATATTTCTTTTTTCTCCCACTCTTTCTGCCATTTTTGCTCTATTTTTATAAAATCTAATTTTTTTTCTTTCCCCAATTTTTCTGCTTTTTTCTTTCTTGATTTTTTGTTTTTCTCATCTTTTTTCTTTTCCATATTTAACTAATTTTTCCCTGATTTAAATTATTTACTATATCTATAATATCTTTTTCTAAAACACATTTTTTCTTATCAGCCAAATTTTTAACCTTTTTTGTTATTTTCTTTACTTTTTCTTCATCCAAACATACTCCCATTCGTTTTAAAACACTTTCAACAGCATGTCTTCCAGAATGTTTTCCAATAACTATCTCTGTTTTCCTCCCTATTATCTCAGGACTCATTATTTCATAAGTTTCTTTATTTGATAAAATCCCGTGTTGATGTATTCCTGCTTCATGAGCAAAAGCATTTTTTCCAACTATAGCTTTATTTCTCTGAACTTTAATTCCGGTTAATTTCTCAACTAACTTACTTGTTTTGCAAATTTGTTTCAAATTGATATTTGTTTCAGCATTAAAATAAGATTTCCTTGTATGAAACGACATTACAACTTCTTCCATGGCTGTATTTCCTGCTCTTTCCCCTATTCCATTGATTGTGGTTTCAATCTGATTTGCTCCGTTTTTAACAGCTTCTAAAGAATTAGCAACAGCTAAACCCAAATCATTATGGCAGTGAACTGAAATGTTTATGCTTTCTCCGACTAATTCTCTTATTTCTCTTATTAACGCCCCAAATTCTCCAGGCATTGAATAACCAACAGTATCAGGAATATTGATTGTTGTTGCGCCATTTGCAACTGCGCTTTTAATCATCTTAAATAGAAACTCTTTTTCACTTCTTGTAGCATCCATTGGGCTAAACTCAACATCATCTGTATACTTTTTAGCTAACCTAACCCCTTCTGTGGCTACTTCCAGTGCTTCATTTTCATCAATTTTAAACTGATGTTTTAAATGAATTTTTGAGGATGACATGAAAACATGTATTCTTGACTTTTTTGAATTTTTAATTGCTTCCCACGCCTTTCGAATATCTTCATTTCTGCATCTTGCTAATGCAGCAACCCCTGTATTTACACTCTCAGCAATTTCCTTAACAGCATTAAAATCATCTTCACTTGCAACAGGAAACCCTGATTCAATATAATCTACCCCTAATTTTTCCAGCTGTTTTGCAATAATTATTTTTTCTTCTCTATTCAATGTTGCACCAGGGCTTTGCTCGCCATCTCTTAAAGTTGTATCAAAGATGATTATTCTTTTCATTTTGACTCAACTCCTACAGAACTTTGTTTGACTCCTCCTTTTCCTCCTCCATTTAATTTCCTTACTAATCCCTCTTTCCATTGCCTCAATTTTTCTATTTCTTCTGCTTTCATCACTCCATAAATAACTGAAGGAATTATATTATTTTCTGCGCAATATGCCTCCATAGATTCTATATTAGGAAGTACATCCCCCTTTCTAGTAAAAGTTCCTGGACCAAAAATTCTACCATTATACATAAAAACTTCAATTTTTGTTTCCATTTTTTCCTCTGTAAAATTTAAATTTTGTATTTGAGAATTAAATTTCCTAACTAATATTTCAGCTACTTTTCTTTTTTCATCAGGCATTTCTCCTGCTTCAACTAACTCATAATCTCCTGCTTCAATTCCAACTAAAGCATTATGCTCGCTAATTTTCCCAATATCAAAAAAGTAAAATCCTTCTTTCCCCTGTTTATTCTCTCCATATCTTATTTGCAATTTACTCATCTTAGCCTCCTTACTACTGATTTTTTAAAAACCATTTTCCCTGAATCTTCATCAAAATCTTCACTAAACTCTACTGGTTTTTTATTTTTAATATGGGCATGTATTTCTAAATCATCAACTATTTGTCTATATGTTCTATAATTAGTTATTATCACTTCTCTCCCTTCCAGTTTTTCAGAAGAAGTTTCTTGCAACAAACTATACAAACCCTCAATACTATATTTTTTACCATTTGGTACAGAAGATTTCAAACACTCATATCTCTCAGAACTATCATATGCATCATATCTTCTTTTAACTAACAACCTCTCTTCAATACCTCTGACTATGAATTCTCCTTCCTTCTGCTCTGTTTCTCCTACTTCCTGTTCCATTTGATAATTGTATTGTTTTGTAATTCTAAATAAATCTTAACTGGGTATTCTCAGAAAAATAATGAGAATACTTTTATGCCACTAATAAAATTACAAGAACTAAAGCTACTAATAACATTCTACTGATAAAACTATTAGTAGCTTTCATAAAAATATAATATAATAAAACTTTAAAAACTTTTTGTTCTGGATTTTTTTATTCCCTAATAAAGATTTAATTTATGCTTAAGCCATATTTTTGCAAATAAACTATAAAATTTCAAATCCTTCGGAGGCAAAGAACAAGCATAATCTCTTAATGAACATTTTTTACATATATCTAAATCTCTTAATTCCAATTTTTCTTTCTTCTTGTTTATTTCTTCTATGGAATTATCCATAACATTCCCTAAAACATTTTCCTTGCCTGCATCCATACAACACAATAAATAATTCCCTTTCCAATCAATAAAAGAGACATTTTGCTTCAACATGCACGAAAATTTTACATTTTTCTTTAAATAATTATAATTTCTTCTTGAAGGCCTGAAAAGTTGATGCAATTTAATTGCATCAGAATGGAAAAATGAAGAAGGGTCTGGCTTAATAAATTCTTTTTTCTCTATACTTCCTCCTTTATTATGCTGTCCTTCAAAAACAAAGCAAAAATCAACGCCTTTTTTATACCAGTAATCAATAAATTCAGGTAATTCATCTTTATTGAATTGGGTAGGGGATACCTGAAGATTAATATTAGTTTTTGACTTTTTTGAAATGACATACTCGATATTTTTTTTAACAATCTCAAAATCAGAACCACAGTGAATTTTTTTGAAATTATCAGGATTATTACTGCTAAAACTTATATTTATATTATTTATTCCGATATCAATTAATTTATCTGCTTTTTCCCTGCTTAACAAAGAACCATTTGTAATTAAACCAGTGTTTAATCTATTTTTTTTAGCTATCTTGACGAATTCGGTTATTTTGGGATGAACTAAAGGTTCACCATTCCCGCAAAAAATAAGATAGGATATGTTATTATACTGTTTTAACCGGTTTATTACTTTTTTAAAAACCTCTTCTGACATAACACCTACCCCATTTTTCTCAATTTTTAACCGGGGGCACATAAAACAGTTAGCATTGCAATTATTTGTAATTTCTCAATCCACCATTAATTTGTTTTTCATTTTAATTTCTTGGCGGGAATGCCTCCCCAAACTTCTCTCTTAGAAATCTTTCCATCAACAGGCAATACAGAACCAACAGCTAAAACAGAATTATCCTCCATAACACAACCAGGACTTAAACAAGATTTACCACCAACAACACAATTCCTGCCTACTTTTATTTTTTTCAATTCCAAATGATCAGAATACAAGAAATGAGGGCATACACAAGACCTTCCACCAACTACTGTGTTTTCTCCAATTTCAACAAATTTTGGATCTATAATCAAAGAATTGCAACCAAACTTCACAGAAACAGAAATCTTTGCACCTAACAATTTATAAAATAAATGAGGGAAAACATGCAAACTTGATATTATCCTATTAGTAAAACTTTTATTATAAAACTCCAAAACTATAGTCCCAGAACCCCATAAAAAAACCTCCTTGCTTTTAAAATCATAAACTCCTTCTTTTAAAGAAAAAGTAAATAGTCTATACAAAATTATTGTGACTAAGCTCAAACAAACCATATAACTGAGAATACTCAAAATAAAACCAAGAAAATTTATAATGAAATCTCCGCTAAACAAACTAAAAACATAAAAACCAGCAAACAAACCTGGTAAATGCAATAATAAAACTATTAAAATCCTTTCAGCGCCTATAAATAAATCAGTCCCGTCCATTTTTTATTAATCCTTCAATTAAATTTGCTGAGATTTCAGGAGATTTATATTTTGAGATGATTTTACTGAATTTCTTACAATTACTTTTTATTTTATCACTACTATTTATTTGCTCAATTGCTTTTATTAAATTATCTGTTTTAAAATTTCTAATGCTTATTTTTTTACCAAGCCCTAATTTCTCCAATCTGTCAGAATTCCATTCCTGGTCAAAAAAACTCGGCATCCCAATAACTGGAACTCCTTTGCTTAATGCCTGATAAATTGTGCCATTGCCTCCATGACTTACCACTAATGAAATTTTATCTAATATCTTCAAAGCAGGAAGAAACTTTTCAATATAAGCGTATTTTTCTAAATCTGGAAAGCTTTTATCTGTTCCTGTCGAAACAATTAAATCATACTTGCTGCTTAATTTCTTAACAATCACCTCAAAATTATTAAAACTTCCTGAAGTTCCAATTGTGAAATAGACTGCATTACTGATTTTATCATACCATTCTGGCGTTTCCAAATCAGGCTCCCATAAAAAAGGGCCCACATAATAATCAGAATTCTTTAAATTTTTGCATGGGAAAAATTCAGGAATATCTGCTATTAAATTTAATTTATTACTTATTAAAGAATCAAAAACAGAATTAATCCCAGGAATATTATTTTTTTCAGCTATTTTTCTCATAGGCTCCCCCATCTTTTTCCCAAGAATATTATAAAAAGCAGGAAAAACTAATTTCTGCAAAAAACCAGGAATAACCTTGCTCATAAATAAAATTTCGGGAAATCGATGTTTAGATGCAAGTTTTCCAGTAAAATATGCGTTTGCAACAGAAACATAAGGAATACTCTTTAAATAGCAGGCCATTTTGACAGTCCATCTCATATCATTAACAACTAAATCAGGTTCAATCTTATCAAAGAGCTCTAAGTCTGAATTTAAATTTTTTTCAAGCTCTTTTTGAATCTCACTTTCATCATAACGCAAATTTTTCACAATTTCCCAAGCTTTTTCCCCCCCTATCTCATGCAGTAAAAAATAAGGAATCTCTTCTTTTTCTAAAAATCCAACATATTTCTCATTCGTCAAACCAAAGAAAACTTGATGTCCTCTTTTCTTCATCTCCTTAGCGATTAATAAAGGCCTTATAACATGGGTGATAGTTATTGAATGACACATAAATAATATTTTTGCCATAACTATTATTGCTAGTTAATTTATTTAAATTTAATTGTAATTTCCAGATAAAACAACAAATTTAAAAATAAAAAATCCTTATCAAAAATATGAAAAAAGAGAAAAACATTGCTTTTAATCCTATAGGATTATTTTTTTCATCAATATTGAATTTTACTTTGTATTTCCTATCCTTACTACTGCCAGTTTATCTAATTTTCATTTCATCAAAAAACTTTTTATTTTTTGCTCTAACCTTGGTTTCAAGCTTGTATATATTTAATTTTGCTTTGCTATTTTTCTCTTTAATAGTCATAAAATTGCTGCCAAACTTAAAAGAAGGAGTATATAGTGCTTCATCAATCAAAACTTCATTATACGAATTCAAAATAATACTTTATTCTAAAATAATTAATAATCCTTTCTCCTCAATAATAAAAGACGACATCTTTTTATCAAATATTTTTTATAAGTTATTAGGACTAAAATCAAGCGGATTTTTTGTAATTAATTTCAATTCAATAATAGCTGACCCCTGGCATACTGAAATAGGAAATAATGTAATAATAAGCAGTAATTGCATTATTTCAGCGCATATAATGGAAAATGGCAAATTAATTATTAAAAAAGTTAAATTAAAAGATAACTCCATTTTAGGGTTTAATTCAGCTATGGGTCCTGGAACAGAACTGGGAGAAAATTCATTATTAGGGGCTTTTTCAGCTTTAAAAAAATTTACGAAAATACCTAATAATGAGGTTTGGGTGGGAATTCCTGCGAAAAAATTAAAGAGATATAATAAAAAATGAAAGTAGCATTTGTTTTGCCCGGAGGTTCAATCAAATCAGCATTTCAGATTGGCTGTTTAAAAGAACTGATTAAAAGAGATATAGAACCAGACTGTGTTATTGGTGTAAGCGGAGGCTCAGTTAATGGTTCGGTTTTATTAACCAATAATGATTTGAAAGAGAATATAAAAAGGATGGAATCCCTCTGGAAAAAAATAAAAAGAGCTGATGTATTCCCTATAAATTTTCAGCTATTTTATAAGACAATCTACGCCTCTTCTATTTATTCAAATAAAGGGCTTAAACAAATACTTAAAAAAATGATTCCTAGAGATAATTTCAAATACTTATCCAAAAAACTATATATTCTATCTACTGATTTTTCCAATGGAGATCCAGTTTACTTTAATAAGGGTAAAATAATCGAAAAAGTATTGGCGAGCTGTGCAATCCCCGGAGTCTATCCTCCGATAAAAATAAAAGGTAAATACTATATTGATGGTGGTTTATCTGGAAATGCGGGAATTATCCAAGCTGAGCAATTGGGAAATGATATTGTTTTTGTTTTAAATCCCTCTACAGATCCTCCTAAAAATGAAATGCCTTCATTTTATTTAGAGATGATGCGTACAATTGATTCATCTTATCTAAATGTTATAGAGAGAGAAATTCGACAATTAAAAAAATCAAAAGCAATTGAAATAAGAGCAAGCACCAAATTTTCAGGAAAATTCACAGATTTTAAACAAATTAAAAACTTGATAAATGATGGCCAGAAAAGAACAAAACAACTATTAAATGCTTTTTCAATAAATTCTAAAAAAGATTTAGAAAAACTGTAACATTTAAATAAAGAAAGAGATATATTTCATAATGAGAAGAAACCATAAAAAGAAAAAAGGGGGTATTAAAAGTTTAGGGAGACTATTTACTCTCCTAAGATTAGCTAAAAAGCACAAACTAATAACATCTTCTATTAAAGTAAAAAGAAAATACGGCAAGGGCATTTCTCCTAGAGATTTATTTAAGCAATCAAAAAATCTCGGGCAATTGGGCAAAAGAATGAGAGAATTTTTCCAGGATGCGGGTCCGACATTTATTAAATTTGGACAGCTGCTCGGACTACAAATTGATATACTGCCAAAAGAAATTTATGAAGAACTTGAAAAATTACAGGATAAAGTGCCGGGATTTTCTCCTGAAAAAGCAAAAAAAATAATTGAACAAGAGTTGAACCAACCTATTGAAGAGATTTTCGATGATTTCGAAGATGAGCCAATTGCAGCAGCTTCTTTAGCCCAAGTTCATAAAGCAAAATTAAAATCTGGAGAAACTGTGGCAGTAAAAATATTAAGGCCGGATATTGAAAAAACAATTAACAAAGATATTTCATTAATAAAATTTTTATCAAAATTTGTAAATTTAAAAAAAATAAATCTCACTAAAAAGTATCTTGAAAAAACTATAAGAGAATTTGAAGATGCAATTTCTTTAGAATTAGAACTTGAAGTGGAAGCAAGAAATATGGATAGAATAAAAAACACAATTACAGACAAGAAAATCAAAATTCCTAAAGTTTATTCAGAATATGTGACTTCAAAAGTTCTGACAATGGAATGGATTGACTGCGTAAAAATAACTAATTTCAAAAAAGTAAATGAATGGAAACTTGACAAAGAAAAAATTTTTGAAAAAACACTTGAAATTTACTTGAAACAAATGCTGATTTTCGGATTATTTCATGCCGACCCTCATCCAGCAAATATAGGAATTACAAAAAAAGGAGAAATAGTTTTGTTTGATTTTGGAGCAGTCGGAAGCGTGAACAAAAAATACAGAAAAGCTTCCATAAACATGGTTAATGCAATGCTTGAACTAGATGCAGAAAAATACATTGAGTATTTTCTTAAAGCAAACAAATTAACTTTGAATGATGTGGATGATTACGAAGGCTTGGTTGAAGAAATAGATTACATCTTATCAGAATATAATCGTTCTGTATTCCCAACATATAATGAAGCTGCATCAGAGATAATAAAGATTTTCAATAAACACAACTTAAAAGACATTCATGATTATGTTTTAATGGTAAGAACACTTATAATTCTGGGGAGCATTGCCAAAGCTTATAATTTCAGTGACAGAGATTCGCTAGAAGTTTTCAAAAAAATAGCAGGAATGTCATTAAAAGAAGATATCAAAGATGTAATCAATTTAAAAAATGCTTCTCAGCAAGTTTCCTGGGCAAACAAAAATATGAGAAATTTGTTAGAAAACCCTAAAGATTTCTTGGAAAAAAACATGCCGGTTTTAACTATGAAAAGAGCAAAAGAAGAGAAGAAGGAAAAAGAAGATAAAGAAAAGAAAGATATTATTAGAATAAACTACAGAAGTTTTGGAATATTTAAATACCCTTTCATTTCTTTATTGTTATTTTTAGCAGGGTATTCTATCAGTCATTTTGCACCTGAATTAAGTATGGCAGGAAACTCACTTTCCACAATTTTTTATTATGCTACTGCTGTAGTTTTAGGATTTAACATAATTTATCTAATGTATCTAGATTTCTTAATGGATAGGAGAGTGGAAGTTTATAAATATCCTTTTATTTCGCTAGTTTTTATAGGGATAGGAGCTTATTTATTGTTTAATAAACCCGAAATAAATATAGCGGGGTATCCATCTTATATTTATTTGTTTGTCTTAGCGGGAATTTTAGTTTTATATTCTTTATTTCAAACTTTAAGGATAATTAAGCATAAACTTTCTGAGAGAATTAAAGAAGAGTTTAAAAAGAATTTTTAATAAAGTATTTAAACTTTCTATCTAAATAATTTCATGAAAACATCAGTTAATGCAGAAATAACAAAAAAATGTAATGCCTCATGTATTACCTGTCCAAGAGAATCTATAAAAGAAATAGGAGATATGTCTCTTTCTAATTTCAATTTATTGTTAAAAAGAATTTATAAAGATAAAAATAGAATAAGCATGGTAAATTTATCAGGGTATGGAGAAACTGTAATTCATAAAGATTTTTTTAAAATAATTGAAAAAATTAAGAAGTTTAATGGAAAACTAAAAAAACAAAATGAAAAGGCAGTTAAATTTGCACTAGTAACTAATGGACAGGGATTAAATGAAAAAAAGCTAAAAGCAATTGAGGGAGTTTTAGACAGATTAAGCATTTCATTTGCCACAATTAACAAAAAAAACTATGAAAAAATTCATTGCGGATTAAATTATGAACAAGTTTTGAAAAATATCAAGTTAGCAAGAAAAATTCTCAAAAAAACAAGACTTGTCCTTCATTTAACACCTACTCAATTCACAATGAATGATATTGAGCCAACTGCAAAATACTGGAGAAAAAAAGGAATTAAAGAAATAATCTTATTTCCATTCACTTTCAACAGAGCAGGAAACTTAGAAGTTGAGAAAACTCATTTAGAAATAAATCAAGAAAGAAATCTGAAACTAGCAAGAAAATTAAGATTAAAGCAATTAGAAGAGGTATTTATTCCGGGATTAAAAGATTTTATAGCTATCTTAACTAAAAAAACTCCCTGCTTGGCACGACTAGCTTGCCTATATATAGACTACAAAGGGAATTATCATTATTGTATAAATGATATATCGAATAAACATATAACAGGAAATATAAAAGATAATTCAATTTCAGAAATTTTAAAAAAGCATGATAAAATCTATTTTTCAGATGAATTATGCACAAATTGCAACATGCGCTCAGGAGTTTCAAAATCTTCTCTGATAAAAATTATCCTAAACTCTCTACTGTCTACTAAAGCTTAACTGCCCTTAGATTAAAATCAAAAAACATTATGTGTTGCCACCTGTCATCGAGAATTATGATTTTTGATAGGGCTGGTTTTTGCAATGCATTCCTGAGATGATATTCTTTCTTTTATTTGTTCTATAAAATATACGGATGATGTATACAATATTAAATCTAAATTTTGCATGCCTCGATATCCTTAATACTAAAATTCAAAAAATACTTTTATTACTAGCAGAAATCAAGTCTTAAGACATTGAAATTAAGAAATACTTTCTAAAGCCACCACATTTTAATTATACAGAACCTTTTTTTTTAATTATTTCCTGGATTTACAACAGTAAATAAGATATATTTATTTTTTCAGAAAACCTGCTTTCAAAATTTTCCGGTTAAAGAAAAAAATACAAATTAAGATGACTTTTTCTTATTTTTAATTCTATAGTTTTATCCTAACAAATCCTGGAATTTCAGAAAACATTTTCAATTTTTTCCTTCATAATTTTTCAACTTTATAAGGAGAATGAACAATATATTCAATGCCTCGCCATTTAACTTTTCTTGAAAACAAAAAGTTGATTATTGAAATCAAAAATAAAGGTAATACGAAAAACGAGATTATTATCAACAATATAAATTCCACCATGTTAAAAATAAAAAAAAGTTCTTAATAAATAGTCCTATTGTAAAAAATAATATGTCTTGGTTCTATTTTATTAATCTGCACCTAATTTTTTCTAAAAACATTAAAAATTCTGCAAAATAAGGATTAATTTTCCATTTTTTATTTTTTATGGCATCTATTTCTTTAATATCTTTTTCTCTAATCACAAAATCTAATTCAAGATTTTCTTTCAGATGTTTTTCAGAGGAAGCTTTAGGAATTGCAATAACCCCTTTTTCAATAATCCATTTTAAAGATATCTGAGCAGGAGTTTTTTTGTATTTTTTTGCAATATTTTGGATTGTTGAATTTTTTAATGCAGCGTTTCTTCCTAGAGGAGAATATGCAATAATTTGAATCTTGTTTTTATTGCAGAAATCCAGCAAATCTTTTTGATAATAAATTGGAGAAAATTCAATTTCATTTGCTTTTATTTTAATTCCTAATTTCCTGGAAATATCCAGAGTCTTTTTTAAAAGAGATATGTCAAAATTACTAACTCCTATTGATTTAATTTTTCCTTTTAAATATAACTTTTTGAAAGCCCTCAAAGTTTCTTCAAGATTTATTTTGTTATTTGGCCAATGAACAAGAAACAAATCAATATAATTTGTCTGCAAATCAGATAGGGATTTATTGCATGATTTAATGACATCATCATATTTTAGCTTGTTTCTCCAAACTTTAGAAATTAAAAATAATTTTTTTCTGTCAATTCCAGAATTTTTGATTGCTTTTCCTATTGCTTTTTGATTATGATATACCTCAGCTGTGTCTACAATCCCGTATCCTGAATTAATGGCTTTTTCAACTGTTTTTCTGCATTTGTCTCCTGTCAACTTCCAAGTTCCAAATCCAATACAGGGAATTTTTATATTGCTTCTTAATTTATAAGTTTTCATTTTTTAAATCTGAATAATTTTGATACAGGATGCTTAAAATTATATGATGCATCCCAATAACCTGTACATCCGCACAAACCACATTTCACACAAGGAAACATACCATATTTTTTAATTCCTTTTTTCCATAACTCTCGTATAGAATTATTTACCAAACTTCCAATTTTATTGTTCATAAATTTTTCACAAGGATAAATAAGATTTCCCATGCTATCAATAAAAAGAATTAGTTTAGGAATGCATAAATTGGTATTTTCGTGGTTGTAATTACAGATTTGCTGATTATAAAAAATTTTTTTTGGATATTTCTTCATTGCTTTTCCTATAAACTCATTAAACCATCTAAAATCTCTAACATCCCAATTATCTCTAGCTGGCTGAAGCATCACTAAAAAATTGTTTTTCTCAACAAAATCTAAAAATGATTCAAAATCTCTAAGCAAATCTCCTTTTTTTAAAGTTACATCAAACATTATGATTATATTTGCCTTTTCTTTTATTTTCTTAACATCCTCTAATAATTTTCCTATGATTTTGGGATATTGCTCTTTTCTTGACAAATCATAACTTATATACAAAACATCTAATTTTTTTATTAACTCCTGGTTTTTCAATAAAGTTGTTCCATTTGTAAATGCTCCTAATGATTCAAAATCCAAAGATTTTGCATAATCAACTAATCTGCCAAAATCTTTTCTTATAAACGGCTCTCCTCCGAAAAAAATCAGACTTCTGCTCGATTTTTTTATTTCTTTAATGACCTTACAAGCATCATTAAAATTTAATTCTCTTGCCTTATACCCTTGGGGATAAAATTCTTTTTCCTGAATATAACAATAAGAACATCTCAAATTGCATTTAGTTGTAATTTCAAATAATGCTATTAAAGATTTTCTTGGCTCTTTCCCAATTCTGACTCTTGCTAAATCCCCTATATATTCTATTAATGTGTTTATCTTATTCATCATTTCTGTTGATAAAATCTAAAAAGCTTTTGTTTATTTTCTTCATTATTTCTAATCCTTCGTTAATCCCCTGGAAAAATAAAACAGCGGGATTTCCCTCAACTTTGTCATAACTTTTTTCTTCTCCATATTCTTCAAATGGATAAAGAGTTTCATATCGTTTTTTATAAATAGGATTTGTTACAAAAAAAACAGAATCTATCCCTCTTGAAACAATTATCTCATAAGCTTTTTTAAATAAAAGAAAGGAAACAAAACCTTCATAATTATCTATTTTTTTATCTCCAATTCTATAATCCTCTGCTATTACAAACCTTGAAATCTCTATAGGATTTTTAAATTTCTTAGTTTTTAAAATCTCCTCAACTTCTTTCTTAAAAATAGACATCAAAGGCATATTCTTAATAATCCTTATATATCCCACTACTTTTTTCCCGTCTAATGCAATTATGTGGATTGCTTCCTTATCATAGTCATCATAATCTCTTTTTTCTTTATTTTGATTTAAAAATCCCATTTTTCTGTAAATTTTATATCTCAGCTTTAATGCCTGCTCAAAAACCTCCTTATCTATATCTTCCTCTTTTCCATGAATTATCTTAATCTTCATTTTTCATAAATCTTTTCTATCACTTTTTTATATTGTTCATAAATTTTTTCTCTTCTTAATTTAAAAGTATGTGTCAGCAAACCATTCTCAATTGTAAATGGGTTATCAATTATTTCGAATTTTTTTATTCTTTCATGGGGAAATAATCTATTGTTTATATTATCTATTTTTTTATTTAAATCTTTTTTATTTAGACTTCCTACAAAAAGGGCAATTAAATAAGGTTTTTTATCTCCATAAACAAAAACCTGCTCGACATTTTCAATTCTGTTTAATTTTCTTTCAATTGGCTCTGGAAATGCTTTTTTCCCTGTTGACATAACAATGCAATCATCAGCTCTTCCATTGATATATAAGAATCCTTCTTTATCTATATGTCCTAAGTCTCCAGTATCTAGCCATCCATTTTTCATTTTTTCTTTTGATTTTTCTTTATTTGTATAACCTTTCATTAACCCAGGGGATTTAACATAAATCTTACCTCCACTAATCTTAATCTTTATTCCCTTAAGCGGCTTTCCAACGCTTCCTATTTTATTATACTTCTGAAAATTTGTCGCAATGATTGGAGAGCACTCAGTCATCCCATACCCTTCATACACTTCAATTCCCAATTTCCAAAGTTTTCTTGATAATTCTCTATCTAAAGGCGCGCCTCCAGAAACAATTATCTTTATTTTACCTCCTAATTTTTTTTTAATTTTCTTGCCAACTATCTTTCTAATCAAAGGGATTTTAATCATTCTTCTAACTTTTTCTTCTTCAAGCTTTTCATTTATTTTTTCCAAAACTCTTGGAATTGCCAGCATTATTGTGGGTTTGAATTCTTGCGCATAATCTGTAAGTTTTTTGTAATCGGGGCATAATGCAATTGTAGCTCCCTTAAATAAAGGAGTGTAATATCCACAAGTTCTCTCAAACATATGAGAAAGAGGAAGATAAGATAAAAAGATATCTTTTTCACTAAATTTTACAGGCTGATTCAAAACATTATATAAAATATTTTTATGACTCAACATAACTCCTTTTGGCAGTCCTGTAGAACCCGAGGTATAACAAATCGTCGCTATATCTTCAATATCAATGTTTTCTTTTACTTCAGTTCCTAATTCTTCTAAATACTTCTTGAAGTTTTTAACAAGGATCTGCTTGACATCCACTTTAAATTTTTTTTCTGAAACCAACAATTTCATTTTTGAATCTTTCACAAAAAAATGCAGATTTTTTTTGTTTATATTTATTGGAATCGGAATAATCTTTGCCCCTATTTTTAAGCCAGCCAAGTCTATGATAACCCATTCAATGCTGTTGGGAAGCATAATTCCTATAGAATCATTTTTTTTAATGCCTAACCTAACCAAATTTTCTGCAAAATTAGCAACCAGTCTGAAAAATCTTTTATAAGAAATTTCGTAATTCTTATTATTTTTTTTGTACAAAAAAGCTGTTCTTAGATTATTTTTATGTTTAAGCGACAAAGTTTTATAAATACCCATAGAAAAGTATTTAATTATAGGAATTTAAGTTTTTGTATTGTTTATTGTAATAATAAAAAAATGTGAATCATTATGGAAAAAAAGAAAACAGCTTTTATTTTTTTGGGGAACAGCACTGGAAGTGCATTTGATATAGGAGTTTCAAAAGTTTTGTTTAAAAATTTTGAGCCGGCTTTTGTCATTGCAAACAGTATGGGAAGTGCCAATGCAGCATGCATACTAAAAGATAAAAACTACGCCAAAAATATAGAAGAAGCAGAAAAATTATGGAAGATAACAGATACGAGGAAAATTTTTAAGATCAACAAAAAAATATTCTATAAATTAATTTTTACCAATTCTCTTTTTGTTCATGCCGGTTTGAGAAAATTTCTTTGTGAAATTTTGGATTTTAAAAATAGAAAAATTGAAAATTCTGCAATCCCCTTTTATATAAATGCTTATGATTATACTAATAAAAAATCAATTTTTTTCAGCAAAGGTTCGCTTCTTGAAGCAGTAATCGCAAGTTGTTCAGCCCCTATTTATTTTCCCCCTCATTGTATTGGTGGAATTGAGTATATAGATGGGGGGGTTAATAGCAGAGCATGTGTAGATAAAGCTATTGAATTGGGCGCAAAAAGAATATTTGTTATAAATGTTTCGTCTAAAAATATAAAAGGAAAGGATTTATTGTCAAGATTCAGAAAAAGCATAAGTATAATGAAAACAGCTTCAATAGAGCATTTATTTGATTCAAAAATAAAAGATGCTGTAATAAATATCTCCCCGGACTATGACAAATTACCTAAAAAGTTTACAGATATGAAACAAACAGACATCTTAATTAGACATGGCATAGAAAAAACCGAACAAATAATCCAGAAATTAACTTAATTGGCATTATTAATTTTTTTATTCCTGTTTCAAGACTAATCCTAAAAAATTGCCGAATGTTCTTCTATCTTAGAAATCAAATATTCCTTATAAGGGATTACAAGCAAATTTTTTGATATTGAATAAACATAACCATCACAAAACAATAGTTTTTATTAATCATTTATTTTTTGATAAATTATGATAGAAATCATACTTTTGTTGCTTATTTCATTAATCGCATTATTTCATTACTTTTTATTATTTTTATTTGTTAGCTACATAAAGAAGGAATTTAATAGGAAATATCCAGAGCATTTCCCGAAAATTTCTTTGATTATGCCTTGCAAAGGCATGGAGATAAATTTAGAAGAGAATATCAACTCAGTTTTAAATCAGGATTATCCAAAAGAAAAAATTGAATATATCTTTGCAGTTGCTGAAGAAAAAGACCCTGCATTGAAATCAATTAAAAATATCCAGAAAAAATATAAAGACAAAACAATAAAATTTTCTGTTTCATCAAAGGTATATAAAACCTGCGCAGAAAAACTTTCTAATATGATAAATGCTTTTTCTCATGTCTCAAAAGATTCCGAGGTTTTAGTTTTTTTAGATTCTGATTTAAAAATTAAAAAACAGTTCATTAAAAAACTTGTCCAACCTTTGCAATTTAGTAAAATAGGGGCGACTACAGGTTATAGGTATTATAAACCTAATAAAAACATAATCTCATACATAAGATCTGCTTATATTCTTGCGTCTTCTTTGTGCTTATCAAATGAAAAAACAAATTTTACATATGGAGGCGCAACAGCAATTAAAAAAGAATTATTTTCAAAATTAGGAATAGATGATATTTGGAGATTTGCTCTGTCAGATGATTTCCCACTGACAAATGCTGTAAAATCCTCAGGAAAGAAAATAAAATTTGTTCCTTATTGCATTGGTATTTCTTATGATTCTTTTTCTTCATATAAACAGTTGCAGTCCTGGATTAACAGGCAGGTTAAGATAATGTATCTTTATGACAAACCAATGTCTATTATTTCATCTTTGGTTTATTTTTCTCTGTTGTTTTTAATCTATTTTCATATCTGCTTTATATGGTTTAATAAGGGTTTGTTTTTTTCTTTGGTGTCAGTTTTGCTTTTTTTATTCATAACAACTTTTTTAACCACCTTATCTATAAAAAATATAATCAATGAAAACCCCAAGAATTTTATTATTCTCAGTTTTCTTTTATTTTTTGTTCTGCATGTTTTTTTAATTGCAATAATCAACTCTTTGTTTTCAAGAAAAGTTAAATGGCGAGGCATTGAATATATTGTTCATTCTCCTTATAAAGTTGAAAAATTATGAAGGAAAACGAATTAAATATTTATTTTTTTGATAGAACATAAATGACATTTCCAATTCTAGATTTATCAAGATATTTTTCTATGTAAACTGTCTTTTTTATTTTTAGATTATGATTCCTGAAAAATGTCTCCCACTCGTGAGGGTATTTGCAATAAACTGGCCAACAACCTTTCTGGAATAAATTCCAAAATAAATGCATTATTTTGATATGCATTTTTTGAACAAACGATTCTTGTTTGTCTTCAAAAACAATAATTTTTTTAGAGATTCTTGAAACTTCTTTTATCATTTCTTCTTGATTTTCAAAGTGGTGCAGAACATGCAGCAATAAGGAATAATCAAACTGATTTTTTTTGAATGGAATTTTCTTACCATTGTAAATGACTACTTTTTGATTGTTTTTGCTGGTGTCCGAGATATCAAGATTAATGATTTTTGAATTTTTATCCTTTTCAATTATCTCAGAAATTAAACAATCTCCTGCACCAATATTTAGGATTTTTGAATTTTTTGGAAAGAGGTTTTTTATTTTTCTAAATTCCCAGCATGCTCGTTTTTCTCTAAACTCTAAATCTTTCTTATGGATATTCTCTAAAATTTTTTTAAGCTTCATTTAAACAAACTTTTATTGTTTTTTTCTAAAATTTCTTTTAATCCCTTTGATAACAATTTTATATGCTCTCCATGTAAAATTCTATGATCCATATCAATAGATAATCTACATATTTTTCTTTCTTCAATTTTTTTGGTTTTTGTTAATTTTAATTCTGGTTCATGGAGAATAAACTGCAATGTTGAATTTGGATGGCATGAAGAACTGCTTATTCCTTTACCGGGTTTTACAAAAACAAATGAGGCTCTGTTTTTTCTTTTGTCAAAATTTTTAGAAAAGAATAAGCAAAGTTTCATTATGGGTAAAGGCAGTTTATAGAAATTAATTATTTTTTTAGGAATATGCTTTTTTCTTTCTTCAATTTCTTTATCTATTTCTCTTAACTTTTTTTTATTTAAATTTTCTATGGGCCAGGAACAGAAGATTGAATCTCCATTGTGATTTTTTAAAACAGATATCATAGCAATTATCTCATCATGATATTTTATTCTTTTGTAAGGAAAACTCAAAAAATCTGCATTGAGTTCAGGATATTTTTTTAAGTTTTTTCTTATAACATAGTCAATCGCTTTCAAAAAAACAGAAGAAAGTTTGTGTCTGTTTTTTATTTTTTTGAGCATTTTTGTGACATCAATTTCAATAGAAGTGTGAACATGCCAGAATTTTTTAGATTCTTTTCCCAATAAGTATAAAAATTTTTGGAATCCTGTTAATTTTTTTGTTTTCATTATTTTTTGTGTATAAATTTTTATTTTTTGCTCTTATTCTGACTTATTTTTTTCGCAGGAATGCCCGCCCAAATTTCATTTTTTCCTATCTTTGTGTTTTTTTTGACAAAAGAAAAGGCGCCGATAACAGAATTATTCCCTATCTGACACCCGGGAGATATAACACTTTCCCCTCCGATTTCAACATTGCTCCCTAGTTTTATTTTTCCAAGAATTAATTTTCCTTTTTCATACATATGTCCTGTTACAGTTGAATTCTCCCCAACAACGACATTTTTTCCGATTTCAACATTCCATGGGTCAAGTATTTCTGCTGTTTTATAATGGAAAAAATTTCCTTTTAAACCTAATAATCTAAATGCAGGAATATAAAACAAAGCAGATATGTTAATTATTCTCGAAAATGGCGGACGAATTATTAATGAAGCAATATTGTCCGCTATTACCCAAATTTTAAATTGCCTGCTTTTTGATTCATGAATCCCTTCTTTTAACAGTTTTCTAAACGGATAACATGCTAATGCAGTTAAAGTGATGTAGCTATAAATGAATATAAGAAAGAATATCGTCAGATAAAAAGCAGAAATAAAAGCATTGATATCAGTAAAATATATTCTGATAATTAAGAGGGGGATTAGTAGAGAAAAGAATAATACAATTAAAAAAATCATAAATGATAATAAATGCCCGAAAAGAAATTCAATATACTTCTTTTTTTGAATTAACATTGAAATTTCCAAGCATCTTAGATTTATAAAGATACCTTCTCAGAAAATAAAAAAACTTGTTCTGCACCAAAATGTCAGAAATCATTAATTCCTGCATATTGCGGTTCTGTATAATTAAAAGGTGATAGCTTTTAACTATATTGTGATTCCCTCTATA
>CAZQGH010000007.1:0-36930 GCA_964592915.1 Candidatus Woesearchaeota archaeon
AAAGAAAAACAAAAAGTTGTTGAGAAAAAAGAATTAGCTCCTGAAAAAAAGGGGAAAAATATGTTACTGAAAAATCAAAAAGCGGAGAAGAAAAGGGGTATGAAGTCAGGAAAGGAATAAGAGAAGGAATGGAAAAAACAAGGTAATATTTCTAATTTTTATTGAATTAACTGTTTGTTATAAAAAACTCTTATATCCGGAGATAATAAAAAAATGTGGTCATTTTTAAATCTTAAAGCTCTGTATATCCGCTGTAAAAATTCTCTTCTTGCTTTATCCATATAAAATGAATTGTAAAATTCAGGATGAACTTTTTTTAGAACTCTCCAAAACAATGAACTAATATCCGGATATGGAAACTTAGTTAATATAATTGATTTGCACTGGTTTCCTGGGAAATCCATTCCTCTGTTGCATTTAGTGGAGTATAAAACATCAAATTTTCCATTTTTAAAATCTTTAACATTTTTATTAAATGTTTCATTTGACTGCATTTCATCTAATTCTTGTTTTGACATTATTTTTAAATTTAGATTCTCTTTTTCATAATCACTTGGCAAGTCTCTGAATGAATTTACATGGACCAGAGCAGGTTTAGGAGATTTTTCAATGCATTTATCTAAAGCTTTTAAATATTGTTCTCTGTTCACAATACCATTAGCAAAATTCGAGTATTTACAATTAATTTCTGAACCAGTTTTTAATTCAGTTATTTTTCCCGGGGTTTGTGTTTCAGCATTGATAATCTTAAAATTTTCAATCCCGAAGATTTGTTTTAGTACCTGTTCTGAATGGATGGTTCCGGACATTAAAACAAATACTTTGTTTTTTTCAAGAAGTTCTTTGAATTTTTTTTCCAGATTTGTTGTTACAAGTTTTACATATAAACTTTTTTCATGCCTGCTAAAAGTGATATAGGTTTCACTTAGAAAATTTTCAAAAATTCTAGCTACTTCTTCAACTTTATAACAATAATTTTCTTCATCACATTCAACATAATTCATCAAATCTGAATCAAGAAACTTGTCTAAAATATCAATAACCGGCGTCTGAGTTAAATTTAAAATTTCTTTAGCATCAGCCAGCTGCTTTATTTCTGTGCTTTTAAGAATTTTTCTTGTTAAATTTGTTATATCTCTTATTGTTTGCTTTGCTTCAGCATCATCAGTGAATAAACTAGACAAAGCAAAGTATAATCTACTGAAGTTAATAGTTTTTTGATTTGAAAATGAATCCAGAAATTCATCACACTCATCTATAATCTCTATTTCAGTTTCAGGTTTTCTGTTCATAGCTGTTTCTATGATATATTTTAAAGAATTGAAAATTAAGACATCTGCATCTAAATATGCCTGATACTGGTCGTAATACCCGCAACCTTTTTTTCTCTGATAAATTACATAATCTTTATTTTTTAATCCTTTATAGTTTTTTAATTCAGCATTTTCCAAAATGTTCAGATTGATTTCTGCAGGCATTAGTGGACTCCAGTAAGGACAAACTGGTGCTATTGATAATCTTCTGACTTTGTCTATGGGAATTGTATTCCTAACTTTCGGATTTTGTTTCAAGTAGTGTTTTATATATTTTGTATTTTTATCTTTAATATCAATTTTGCATGGCAAGAACGGATTATTGCATGTTTTATCAAATTTTGGCTCATATCTTTTAAAATCAAATATATCCAAAGTAGAATTTTTTTCCTCTGTTTTAGGCATGGGGTTTTCTTCTAAATAAGGGCATTTAAAGTTAGCTCTTCCTGTTAAACTATTTATTTTTAGTTTTTCTCCGTTTTCTTTCAATAAGTATTTGTTGTGGGTGTAATCTAACTCATATTGTTTTTGCAGAGCTTTTACAGGAACTACAATTGAGGCTTTGCCAATTTCTTTTGCTAAATTTAAAGCTATAGCTGATTTTCCTGTTCCGCAAACACCTTTAATAAATATTATTTTTTCTCCTTGTTTTATTAAGTTAAGAGTTTCTTTTACAACATCTTCCTGGGTTTTTCCATTAGAAAATTCCAGAGGTTTTAGAAATTCGGGATTTTCCTCATTTTTTTCGCACAAATTCCAAGTCATTTTAAGATTTAAGAATTTGGATTTATAATTATTTGCATTGTGAAAAAGTAGAAAAATTTATCCCATAAAAATTATTGGCAGAAAGGTTTTTATATATATATATATTTCATTAAACTTTTATGAAATATTCGATTTAAATAAACTTATGGCTGTAGATAAATTTGTTAAAGAAGTTATTTCTGAAGAAGAAGTTAATTGGAATAAATATCTGGAGTGGTGGGATAGAGCTACTGGAGAGGCATCTGGTTTAGCAAGAGAGGTTATAGAGGAGGTTAATAATGATTTGATAGATAAGAGGATAGTAACAGCAGTGAAAGGGTATATGATTGAACATTATGGAGCTCCTTTTGACGTTATTGAAGCTTATAATGGTGCCGGATTGAGAACAAGATTAAGAAGTGAGGAAGATGCTGAGCAATTGGCAGAGGTTTTAGGAGAACATTATTCTGTTGTGCATATAGGTATGCCTAACTTTTTAAGAGGATAAAAAGCTTTATTTACCTAGTTTTTTATATGTTTTCATGGATATTGTTCAAGCTATATTATTAGGTTTAATACAGGGAGTTACAGAATTTTTGCCAGTTTCATCATCAGGGCATTTAGCTTTGCTGCATGATTTTTTTGGGGAAATAAATGTGGGATTTGATGTTTTAATTCATTTAGCCACTTTGCTATCTATAATAATTTATTTTTCTAAAGATTTAGTTTTAATTGCTAAGGACTTTTTTAGTTTTAAAACAGATTCTCAAAATTTCAGACTTGTTATTTATTTGGTTTTTGCTTCAATTCCTATTGCGATACTGGGTTTCTTTTTTAGAAATTTAATTGATAACATTTTTGCTAATTTGCTGATTGTTTCATTTGGATTTTTTATTTCTGGTATGTTTTTGTTTACAGCCGGATTTTCTCATAATAATAAGAAGATAAATGCTTTGTCTGGTTTTGTTGTCGGTTTGTCACAGGCCCTAGCAATAATCCCTGGAGTTTCTCGTTCAGGAGCAACAGTTTCAACAGGAGTTTTATTAGGTGTTGAAAGAAAAAATGCTATTAGATTTTCATTTTTATTAGCTATTCCTGCAATTATAGGAGCTAATCTGCTGAAAATCAATGAAATCCTGAACTTAAATTTTGGAATTGCTTTAACAGGATTTATAGCGGCATTTATTGCAGGATTTATTTCTATATTTGTTTTTATTAGGTATATTAAGTTAGAAAACTTTAAATGGCTGGCTTTTTACTGTTTTGTTTTAGCTGTGATTAGTTTTTTAACTTATGTTTTATAAATATAATAAATCAATTAGTTCTGGAATGTATCTATAAAAAGAGGGAGCAAGATTACACTTTTTGGTTTCAAAATCTTCTTTTGATAATCATTTAATTGTTTCAATTTCTCCATAAAGGTTCATGTTTTCTATATTTTCATTTTTATCTTCATTATTTTCAAGTTCAACAAAATACAATTCTAAAATTAAAGGATTAGGATTATGAGCTGCTTTTTCAATTTCATATGTTTTATGGAATTTAATTGAGCTTATTTTTGCATTTAATTCTTCTTTTAATTCTCTTTTTAAACATTGTTCTGTAGATTCTGATTCTTTATATTTTCCTCCTGGATTAATAAAATTTGGCTTTCCTTTTGGTTTTACAATTAATAATTTTTTTCCAGAGAAAATTAAAGCTGCTGCTTTTTTTATTTTGTTCATGATTTAATCATAATTTGGCAAATAAGTTTTAATTAGTTACAGTTAATAATATAAACAATTATATAAATTTTTATAAACTTCTATTATTAATAATCAAAATGACAAAAAAAGCGGGTTTTGATACAGATAAATATCTTAAAGTTCAGTCTGAAGAAATTTTGAGAAGAGTTGGAAAATTCAATAAACTATATTTAGAATTTGGAGGTAAAATATGTCATGATTTTCATGCTGCAAGAGTTTTGCCAGGATATGATCCAAATACAAAAATAAAAATGCTGAATATGATAAAAGATAATTCTGAAATTGTTTTTTGTGTTTCAGCAAAAGATATAGAAAACAGTAAAATAAGAGGTGATTTTGGATTGAATTACGAGACTATGACATTAAAATCTATAAATGATTTGAGAGATTTTGGTTTAGATGTTTCTGCTGTAGTAATTAACAGATATTCAGATGAAAAGAAACCTTTAAAATTGAAAAAATATCTTGAAAATTTGGGAATAAGGGTTTTTCTTCAAAAAGAGATTGAGGGCTATCCTGCAAATGTAGATAAAATTGTTTCAAACGAAGGGTATGGACAGAATCCTTATGTTGAAACTAAAAATCCTATTGTTATAGTGGTGGGAGCTGGTCCTGGTTCTGGCAAAATGTCTTTTTGTTTATCTCAATTATATTTTGATAATCTTAAAAATATAAATTCAGGATATGCAAAATTTGAAACATTTCCAATCTGGAATCTTCCTATTGATCATCCAGTAAATATTGCTTATGAAGCAGCTACAGCAGATATTGGAGATATGAATATGGTTGATCCGTTCCATCTAAGAGAGTATAATGAAACTGCTGTAAACTATAACAGAGATATTGAAAGTTTTCCGATATTAGAAAAAATTTTAGAGAAAATTGGTAAGGATGTTTATAAATCCCCTACAGATATGGGGGTTAGTAAAGCTAAGGAAGGAATAGTTGATGAGCAGGTTGTCAAAGAAGCAGCAAAGCAGGAAGTAATAAGGAGATATTTTAGGCATAAAAAAGAAAATATTCTGGGGATAGTCGGAAAAGAAGTATTGGAGAAAATCGAAAAATTAATGCAAAAACTAGAAATTAATGAGAATCATAGAAAAGTTGTGGATTATGCAAGAGAAGCTTCTGCTGAATCTGAAAAAAATGGGAAGGGCAACAAAGGATTTTTTTGCGGTTCCGCAATTCAAATTGGAGATAAAATAATTACTGGAAAAAATTCTGAGTTGTTGCATTCTGAATCTGCTTGTGTATTAAATGCTTTAAAATATTTAGCTAAAATCCCCGATGAAATAGATTTGTTGCCAAAGAATATAATAAACAGTTTAAGGGAATTAAAAAATAAAATTTTCCAGACTTCAAATCCTAGTTTAGATGTCACTGAAATATTGATTGCATTAGCAGTTTCATCATCAAATAATCCAGCTGCAATGGGATGCATAAATAATATCCCTTTGTTAAAAGACTGTGAGATGCATACCACTCACCTCCCAACAAAGGGAGATGAAAATGGTTTAAGGGATTTAGGGATAAATCTAACTACTGATGCAGAATTAACCTCCAGAGTGTATACAGGATATTAAAAGGATTATTATTCTAAATAATATATTTTAGTGAGTATAATAATTCTTATAAAGATTAAATTTTGATAAGTAATATGAGATTATCTGAGCTGGAAAAAACAGTTATTGATTTTAGAGGAATAGCAATTATTGATGAAATAGTAGATTGGGAAGCTTATTTTGAATTTATTACTGCAGCTTACCTTGATGTGGCTTTTGATAATTTTGAAAGAGCTATCTTATTGAAAGGGGTGAATGAAAAACTAAAAAGAGAAAAAATCATTCAGGAAAACAAGGGTTATATGCTGGAAATAAATGGAATATTGGCAGATGTTTTAAATTTGTATGATGGCTTAACATGTTTTGTTCACTGGAAAGATGCAGTAGAATATGCAGATGCTGCGGGGTTTGAATATTTTAAGCCTGTGGCAATAAATTTATAAATCGTTCTTTTTTAATCTTAAAAATGGAAAGAGATTATATTGAAGATGCATTTAAGAAGAAGAATGTATTACTTAGAGGATGGGTTCATGATACAAGAGATTTGGGAAAAGTAAGATTTTTGATATTAAAAGATGTTTCAGGAGAAATTCAGATTACAGGACATAAAGATAAAACTGACAAAAAAATATTTGAATTATTAAAAAAAGTTAACAGGGAATCTGTGATTGAAGTTAAAGGGAGTATAGAGAAAAATTCAAAGGCTCCGGGTGGAGCTGAGGTGGTTCCTGAAAAATTTGAAATTATTGCTGAAGCTGAGCAACCATTACCAATAGATGTTTCTGATTTTTCAAAAACTGATTTATCAAAAAGACTGGATTACAGGTTTTTGGATTTGCACAGGAAGAAAATTCAGGCAATATTCAAGATTCAGTCTGAAATTTCTCATTCATTCAGGGAGTTTTTTTATAATAAAGGATTTGTAGAAATGCAGCCTCCTTCAATAATTTCTACAGCTTCAGAAGGAGGAACTGAGTTATTTCCTGCAAAATATTTTGAAAAAAAAGCTTTTCTTGCCCAATCACCCCAATTATATAAGCAAATGTTAGCATGTTCTATGGAAAAAGTTTTTACAATAACTCCTGTTTGGAGAGCTGAAAAGCATAACACCCCCCGACATTTAAATGAATCAAGGCAAATGGATATTGAAATGGCTTTTGCAGGACAAATAGAAGTTATGAAAGAGTTAGAAGAAGTAGTAAAATATATTGTAGAACAGATTTTGAAAAAATGCAAAAAAGAGTTAGAATTATTGGATGTGAAATTAAAAGTTCCTAAAGGGGTTTATTTAACTTATGATGAAGCTATAGACAAAGTTAAGGGAAAGAAAGGAGAAGATTTTACTCCGGAGCAGGAAAGGAAATTAGGAGAATTATACCCTGATGAGGTTGTTTTTGTTCATTCATGGCCTGCTGAATTAAAACCATTCTATATTATGCCTAAAGATGAAGATGAGAATGCAGATAAAAGTGAGGGATTTGATGCCATTTACAAAGGAGTTGAAATTTCTTCCGGGGGACAGAGAGTTCACATTCCTGATTTGTTAGAAAAAATGTTAGAGAAAAAAGGATTAAACCCTAAAAATTTCAAGCATTATATTGATTCATTTAGATATGGTGCTCCGAAACATGCTGGCTGGAGCATTGGTTTGGAAAGAATAACTCAGCTGATAACTGGTTTTGAGAATATCAGAGAAGCTTGTTTGTTTCCAAGAGACAGGGACAGATTAACTCCATAAGATTTATAAATCTGAATTTTTATTATTTTTAGCAGATTCTTTGTTTGCAAAATAAATTATATTTGAAAAATGTTAGATATATTATTAATAAATTCATATGAACCTTTGAATATTCTAGCTAGTGCTTATTTTGAAGAGCAGGGAATTTCAAGCGAGAGAGTTGACACAGCAAAAACTTACGAAGAAGCTTTGTCAAAAGTAGAGAGATTAGAAGCCGAAGGAAAAAGAAAAACCATATTAGTTTCATCTGAAGTTTTAGACAGAGAGGGATTTAGATGTAGTTCAGATATAATTGAAAGAGCAATAAAAGGCGGACATGAAGTAGTGCTTTATTCATCAAAAAGAAGGGAACAAATGCAGGAATCCCTGAAAAGATTAGTTGATGGAGGTTTACCTAACATTTTTAGAGGGCTAGATAATTTTGAATCTCCTGAAAGTTTTTACAATACTTTCAATTTTTTCTTGTAAAAAAACCCCTAAAACATATTTAACTTTGAGGTAACAAATAAAAATACAAAGGTTTAAAAAGAGATTGGCTTCTTTATCTACAATTAAACAAGGAGGAAAATAAAAATGGCTGAAGACGAAATGGATGAAACTGAAGAAGAAGACGAAGACATGGGTGACGATGATGAAGACGAGGAGTAATTAAATAGAAAAATTACTTTTTTTTCTTTTATTTTTATTTTATTTTCGATATATTTTTAAATCAGGATTTCTTATTGATTTTAATGTTAGAATCTTTACCAGAACACAGCCTTATAAGGCTACAAAAAGGGTGGGTAGATATGCCTGATATGATGAATGCAGATCCAGTTAGAGAGGTTTATTTTTTTATTCCAGATGATTTGCCTACTTTGGAAATGATTCCGTTTTTTCATGCAAAATGCAAACAATTCCAGGAAATAACAGATTTTAGAGGCGTGGTGAATAAAAGAATAGAAAGAGAGGGAGGAGATTATTTTTTAACTTTGCCTGATGCTGCAAAAGAATGGTATAGACGAACCGGGAAAAAATTTAGTTTAAAACATCGTCTATTAGGTTTGGAATCAGGATTTGTTTTTCATAGAAATAATGGAAATGCTGAATATGTTTCAAACCATTATGTTTGCAATAGAGGGGAATTAATTGATTTTCACACTATGTTTGAGGCTTTTGAAAATATGTATGAGCAAGAGCAATTATCTAATAATCATAGACGGTTTAGATTAGCACAACAAATGGCTGAAATGCCTGAGTTTGATGCAAGGGCATTTTTAAACGAAGTTAGAAGAGTTGATGATTTACCTATGGTTGTTACTGGAGATGGTGTTTTATGGGTGTCAGATTCTAAATTTTATCCTTCATATTCCTTATATGTTCCAGCCAGTTATGGAGAAGATGAAGCATCTAATCATAGAACAGATTATAGAGTTAGAGAAACGGCTACAGCTTAAAATAATTGCTAATTTTATACATAACAAATTTTATAAGTTTAGTTTTTCTTTGGAATTTATGAATAATGAAGAAATTAAAAAACAAGCTAAAAAAATTCTTGATGATTTTGCTAAAGAATTAGAAAAAGTTGATACTGAAGAAGCTAAAGTTGAAAGAGATGAAGATAGAAGAAAAGAAGGAAAAGGAGAAGAATTAGATGGTGAATTTAGGAAAATTATGCTGAATAATGCGCAGGAAACAGAAAATGATTGTGTAAAAGCTGAAAAAGGGCGGTGGGAGAAATGAAACCCCTAAAATCAGGGCTTAGCAGTTTTAAAAGAAAGAAATTTTTAGGAGACATGGAGAAAAAGCTCGAGATTATGGAAACAAGAGTTAGAGAATTAAATGGAGATGGAGCTGAAATCTTCGATGACACAAAATTTCATAATGCAGAAGAAGTATATACTAGAGGATTAATAGAACTCCAAGAAGCAGGATTAGAAAATGAATCAAAATTAGCTGAATTAGAACAGAGAAGAACTAGATTGAGTTCTCAGATTGAAGGGAGGAGTTTAAGTTCAGTAAGCTTGACTTATGAGCAAGCCAGAGGATTGTATGAAAGTTTTCCTCATGATATAAAGAGAGTTATGCATTCACTTGGGTGTGATATATTGAGTGTAAAAAGCGGTTTAGGAGAAGCTTTGTATGAAGATTACGAAGAAGCAAGAGAGATATTACTGCCTAAGTGTGGAGATGCAGAATTAGAAAGAAAAGTTAGAGCTTATTTAATGGGGGTGTTTCCATGATGAAAATCGGAGTAATCTCAGATTCACATGATAGATATAAAAATTTGAATAATGTCATTAAAATTTTAGAAAAAGGAAATGTTAAAGTATTAATCCATTGCGGGGATTTTTGTGCTCCTTCTATGATAAAAGAAATGGCTAAATTTAAGGGAGAGGTTCATTGTATTTTTGGCAATGTAGATGACAGATATACTTCAACAAAAATTGCTTTAGAATCTAAAAATGTGAAACCCCATGGAGATTATGTGCATATTGAAATAGGTAATAAGAAAATTGGGAAAACTTTCTTAATAAATCCTGGAGAATTAATGGAGAAAAAGAAAAACTCGGATTTGTTATTTATGATACAGATAAAAATAAAAGTGAACATATTGAATTAGGATGAAAACACAAGTAGTATTAATACATGGCGGGACTACTTTTAAGAGTAGGAAAGATTATCTGGAATTTCTAAAAAACAGGAAAGTCAGGATTGATAAAATAAAGAAATGGAGTGATGATTATCTTGAGAAAAAATTAGGAAGAAAATTTAAAGTTATAAGATTAAAAATGCCTTTAAAAGAAGATGCCAAATATGATGATTGGAAAATTACTTTTGAGAGATATTTACCTTATTTTGAAGATAATCTGATACTAATTGGTTCTTCGCTAGGAGGAATATTTTTAGCAAAATATTTATCTGAAAATAATTTTCCCAAAAAAATATTATCTGTTTATCTAATTGGTGCTCCTTATGATAATACTATAGAAAGAGAAGATTTAGTTGGAGGATTTAAACTTAAATCTCATCTCAATTTATTAGAAAAAAACACTAAAAATCTTTACTTATTTTTTTCAGAAGATGATGAGATAATTCCTTTGTCTCACGCTGAAAAATATAAAAATAAACTAAAAAATGCTAAAATATTGATTTTTAAAAATAAGAAGGGACATTTCAAGATTAGTAAATTTCCTGAAATTATAAAAATGATAAAAAATGATTTAAAGCATAAAAAATGACAAAAAAAATAACAGAAAAAGTTAAAAGATATTTAAAAGAAATTAAAAAAAATAATAAAAAGGGCAATAAAGTAAATGCTTTATTAGAAATAAATCCTGATTTGTTAAAACAAGCTGCTGAATTAGATAAGAAAAAATCTCAAAAGGGAAAATTATATGGCAAGATAATTGCTATAAAATCAAATATTAATGTTAAAGGGCTAATTTGTTCTTGCGCTTCAAAAACTTTAGCAAATTATATTTCTCCATATAATGCAACGGTTATTGAAAAAATTAGACAAGAAGATGGCTTGATTATTGGAATGGCAAATTGTGATGAATTTGCTTGTGGTTCAAGTGGAGAAACATCAGCTTTTGGGGATACAAAAAATCCTAATGCATTAGAAAGAATTCCCGGCGGTTCTTCATCAGGCTCTGCAGCTGCTGTTGCTGCAGGATTTTGTGATTTGGCATTAGGGAGTGATACAGGAGGTTCAATAAGAAATCCTGCTTCTCATTGCGGGGTTGTAGGAGTTAAACCTACTTATGGCTTAGTTTCAAGATATGGTTTAATTGATTTGGCAATGAGTTTTGACCAGATTGGTCCTTTAGCAAGAAATATTGATGATGCTTTATTATTGCTGAATGTGATTAGAGGGAAAGATGAGAAGGATACTACTTCTTTTGAGTCAAAAGAAGTAAAAATTGAGAAATTAGGAAAAATAAAAATAGGAATTCCAGAGATAAAAATTGATAATAAAATTGAAGCGTTAGTTAATAAACAAGTGGAGGGAATAGCCAGGAAAAATAACTGGCAGATTGAAAAAATAAAATTACCTCATATTAATTTAGGTATACAAACATATTATCCAATCGTTTATACTGAATTTTTTTCCGGAACAAGAAAATTGGATGGCAGGAGATTCGGAAAAAAAATTGAAGATTCTTGCGGTGAAGAAGTTTTGAGAAGAATTTTAGGAGGCAGAGAAATTACTCAGGCAGAATATGAGGGCAAATATTACAGAAAGGCTTTGCAAGCCCGTTCCTTAATAACAAAAGAATTTGAAAAAGCATTTGAAAAAGTTGATTGCATTATTATGCCAACAACTCCTAAACTGCCTCATAAATTGGGAGAAAACATTAGTGTTGAAGATATGTATAATTATGATTCTTTAACTGTTTTAGCTAATCTATCTCAGATTCCTGCTATGTCTTTACCTGCAGGAAAAATAAATGGAATTCCTGTTGGATTGCAAATCTTATACCCCAGATTTGAAGAAGGAAGAATGTTTTCTGTTGCTAGGGAATTTGAAGATGAGCGTAAAAGTTAAAGAGATTAAATGTAAATCCTGTTTAAATAAAAGTAAATTAAGTGATTATGTTATTAATCCTTATTTAGGGTGCTATCATGGTTGTAAGTATTGTTATGCTGTTTTTATAAAAAGATTTCAAAATATAAAAGATGGTTGGGGAGAGTTTTGTTATGTTAAAATTAATTGTCCTGATTTATTAGATAAAGAATTAGAAAAAAATAAACCAGGAAATATATGGTTTAGTAGTGTTACTGATTGTTATAATCCTTTAGAAGGCAAGTATAAGGTTACCAGAAAGATATTAGAGAAAATGATTAGGTTTAAAGATAAATATACAGTTGAGATTTTAACTAAGTCTGCTTTAGTAAGAAGAGATTTTGATTTAATTAAGAAATTGAGAGCAGAGATCGGAGTTTCTTTGAATACTTTAGATCCTAAGATTTCTAGGATCATTGAGCCTTTTGCTTCTTCTCCTTTAGCAAGAATAAAAGCCTTAAAAGAAGCAGATAAATTAGGGATTAAAACCTACGGGTTTATTTCTCCTGTTTTACCAGGGATTACTAATTTGGAGGAAATATTCAAGGAGATAAGTTTTTGTAATTATGTTTGGATTGAATTGTTAAATACAAAGCAATCTGTGTTGAATAGATTAATGCCTATTATAGAAAAAAATTTTCCTAATAAATTGGGAGGTTTTAGAAAATATATTGAGAATCCTAATAAATTTTACAGAGAAATTAAAAAACAAGCTGAAAAACTAGAAAAACAATATAACTTAAAAATAAAAGATATTATAATTCATTAATCAAAATGCCTAAAATATATGTAATTTCCGGAGGACCTGGGACAGGAAAAACAACAACTATAAATGCTCTGAAGCAGGAGGGTTATAAAATAATTAATGAAGCTGCTCGTTTTTTAAGTTTAAATGATGAGAGATTTAAGGGTAAGACAATAAAACAGATTGAACAAAAAGAATTTCAAAATTCAATTTTTGAGTTGCAAAAACAAAAATTAAATGAAATCTCAGATTTTGATGGTGCAATTTTTACTGACAGAGGTTTTGGAGATACAATTGCATATTCTAAACTAAGGATTGGAAAGGTTCCTGATGAGTTAATTAAATTTGCCAAAAAAGCCAGATATTCAGGAGTATTTATCTTAGATATTTTACCTAATTATGATATTGATGAACTAAGAACTGAAACAACTGAAGAAAGAGAAAAAATTCATAATACAATTGTTGAAACTTATGAAAAATTAGGTTATAAACCTGTTATAGTGCCTGTATTATCTGTTGAAGAGAGAGTTAAGTTTATAAAAGAAAAAATAGATGGATAATTATGACTAAGGGAAAAATTAAGCTAGTATTTTTTGATATGGAAGGAACCATATTTAAGAAAACATATAAAACTAGTAAAGGAAATACATCTCCTTCTGCATGGACTTTAATTGCTGAGCATTTAGGAGAAGAAGCTTTAAAAGAAGAAGATGCAACAAAAGATAAGTGGAATAATGGAGAATATGCAGGTTATGTAGCGTGGATGGAAGACACACTACAAATACATAAAAAATATGGTTTAACAAGAGATTTTTTTGAAAAAGTTATGGATTCAATTGAATATCACGAAGGAGCAGAAGAATTATTTGAAAAATTGCATAAAAGAGAGTATAGAACAGCTTTAATTTCAGGAGGTTTTAAAGCCCAGGCAAATCGTGCTCAAAGAGATTTAAAAATAAGCCATGCATTTGCTGCTTGTGAGTATTTTTGGAGTGAAGAAGGAGAATTGTTACACTGGAATTTATTGCCTTGTGATTATGAGGGAAAGATAGATTTTATGAGATTATTAATGAAAGAGCATGGTTTAAAACCTGAAGAATGTGCTTTTGTTGGGGATGGTATTAATGACAGAGCGCTAGCTGGACAAGTAGGATTATCAATTGCTTTTAATGGCAGAAAAGAATTACAAGAAGTTACAACTTATTCAGTAAACCAGGAAGAAGGAAAAGAAGATTTAAAAGCTATTTTAGAATATTTTTCTTGATTATTCTAATGGATAGGAAATATGTCCCTTGGACATACAATGATAAACAGGATAATTAACTTTATAAATTCTAATTATTATTTTCATATATGAAAATAGGAAATATTGATTTAGAATGGAAAGGACACTCATCTTTTTCAATAAAAGAGGAAAATGGCAAGGTTATTTATATTGATCCGTATCAGCTAAGTGGAAATTTGCAAAAAGCTGATGTGATTTTGATTACACATTCTCATTATGATCATTGCAGTTTGGAAGATATTCAGAAGATAGTTAAGGATGGAACTACTATTGTTGTTTCAGCTGATGCTCAGAGCAAGATAACAAGATTAGATAATGAGATAAATATGCAGATAATGGAGCCAGGAGATGAAATTGAGATTAAAGGAATAAAAGTCAAAGCAGTTCCTGCTTATAATATCAATAAACAATTTCATGAAAAAGATGAAAACTGGTTAGGATATGTAATAGATATTGACAATACTATAATATATCATGCAGGAGATACAGATTTAATTCCAGAAATGGAAAAACTGACTGGTTATTCTAAACAAGGACATGAGTTTATAGCATTACTGCCGGTTGGAGGGAAATATACTATGGACAGGGAAGAAGCTGCAAAAGCAGCTTCAATAATAAAAGCAACAATTACAATACCAATACATTATGGAGAAGTAGCTGGAGGTAAAAATGATGCAGAGAAATTTTGTGAAATAGCTGGAGAAAACGGAATTAAATGCAAGGTATTAGATAAGACTTAAAGAGTTATTTTTCAAATATTTAACTAAAATGGAATTTATTTATGGAAATGAAAAAATATTTTTTGATTTTATATCTGATTTAAATGATAAGGATATAATTGCATTAGTTTCGCATACTGACGGAGATGGAATTGCTTCAGCTTTGATAATTGACAGGGTAATAGACCCAGATTATTTAGAATTAATAAGTTATGACTTAAGTGAGATGAAAGAATTAGTAAGAACATTAAAAGCAAAAAAAGTCAATAAGATTATTTTTAGCGATATGAATTTTGGAAATAGAATTGAGATATTAAAAAAATTTGAAAAATTCGCCAAAATACTAATGATTGACCATCATGAAACTCCGGATTTTAATTCTGAAAAAATAATTCATTTTAGAACCAATTCACAAGTTCCAGCAAGTTATGGGTGTTATTATTTGTTTTCCAAAACACAGAAGATTCCTGGGTGGATTGCAGCTTTAGGAATTTTATCTGATAGAGTTGATTATAATGAGAAAAATGTTGGAAAAGTATTTGAGGATTTTAGTTTGAATGCAGATGAAGAAACTAAGAAAAAAATATTTGATAAAATGATGATGCTAAGTAGAGCATTAATCTATTTTAAAGATGATATGAAAAAAGTTTTTTCAAAATTGCAAGGAATAAAGAGTATTAATGAATTAGATGCTTTAAAAAAATATTCAGATGAAGTAGAAAAAGAAATTAATTATTATTTGGACAGATTTGAAAAAGATAAAGAAGATTATGGAAAAATAATTATTTTTGAACTAAATCCTAAATTTTCAATAAAATCTTACTTAATCAACAGAATAAGTATGAGAAATAAAGATGACGGGAAAATATATATTTTTGTTAATAAAAAAAATAAAAAAATCACAGTTTCAACAAGATGTCAAAGCAAAAAGGTTAATCTTGTTGAGATGTTAGAAAAAGCATTAAAAGATATTGAGGGAGATTTTGGAGGGCATAAAGCAGCTGCTGGTGCGAGCATGAATGAGGAAGATTATCTTCAATTTAAGAAAAACTTGTTAATGCTGTTAAACTAAAGAGAGTATAGTCTGAAATATATCTTTTCTGTTATATATATATTTTTTTAACTATTATTTTTGAGATTTATTTAGGAGGAAGAGGTGAATTTGTAATGCCTAATAAAAATAGTATGAATCCTGTTGCTTTAAAAGGTTTAGGACTGTACATCTCTGAAGTAATAAGGAATAAACAAGCTTATGAAGAAGCTGAAGATTTAAGAAGAAGAGCTTTTTTCTTTATGGGGGGGCATGCGGAAAAAAAGAATTTGAAAAGCCATATGATGATTCTTATAAAAATCCTAACCACCATGTAATAGGAGTTTATAGAGATAATGATGAAGAAAGAGAAGAAATTGTAGGAACAGGACAGTACATTATTAGGGGAAAGGATTTACCTCATTTGCCAATAGAAGAAAGTAGATTTAGATATAAAGATTCTAATGATATGGGTTTAAGAGAAATGGCTGAATTAAGGCTATTTGGAAATTTAGGAGAAAGGGTTGTTAATGCTGATTCTCAGTTCACACATTTAGGAATTAATCCAGATATTCTAGTTAGGAGAAGAGGAGGGGTAATAAGCATATGCAATAATATTCTTGCAAATATTCTTTATTTAGCTGAAAAAAATGGAATAAGAAATGCTGTTATTGTGGCTGATCCGAGATTTGTAGATCCTTATAATGGAGTCTACAGGGCTTTTACAATCTGGCCAGGAGTTTATGATGATACTAGTGAAGAAACAGGAGAAGTTTTGTTATATCCTGATGAAAAACAAGAAGATGATGAAAGAAAAGGCTGGAGAGATGTTAAAATAATGTATTGCACTACTCCTGCTTTAGAAAGTAGGTTTGGGTGTTTAGCTGAAGAAATTAAAAATTCAGATGGAGAAGATTTGAACAGCATTTTAAAAAGAGTATATAGCAGATAATATTATAAATTATAATAAATTTTTCTAATTATGACATTTAAGCAAAAATTAAGAGAAAAATTAAAATCTAAATTAAGTAGGGAGAAATTAGAGTTACTGCCTTCCGGTTTCCAGCAAATTGGGGATATTTGCATATTAAATTTAAAATCTGAGTTGGGACAAGATAAAGAGTTAATTGGCAAAGCAGTTTTGGAATTATTTCCAAGATTTGAAACTATATGCAATAAAACTGGAAACATAAAGGGGAAGTTTAGAAAGCCGCAAATTGAAATTATCGCTGGAAACAACAATACAGAAACAATTCATTTAGAAGCTGGAAATAAGTTTAAATTTGATGTGAGGAAATTAATGTTCGCAAAAGGAAATATCAATGAAAGACAAAGATTATCAAATGAGGTTGATAAAGATGAAATAATTGTTGATATGTTTGCAGGAATTGGTTACTTTTCTATTCCAATTGGCAATAAAAGTGTAAAGAAATTATACTCTATTGAGTTAAATCCTGAAGCTGTTAAATACTTAAAAGAGAATAAGAAAATAAATAAGCTAGAGAATATGGAGATCATTGAAGGAGATAACAGGGAGGTAATTGACAAATTAGTTGAGAAAGGAGTTAAAGCTGACAGAATAGTAATGGGATATCTGCCTCCCCCATTTGAGTATCTTGATTGGGCATTTAGAATTAGCAAAAAAGGAACAATAATACATTTTGAAGATTTAATTAGTGAAGTAAGCGATGAAGAAAATAAAAAAGATGTTGAAAGAAGTTTTAACCAGATTAAAGAGTATGCATATAAAAATGGGAAAAAAATTAAATTAATGAAAGTAAATAGGGTTAAGAATTATAAGCCAAAAACAGGGCATTATGTTCTTGATTTAGAAGTTTCATGATTGTTTTTCTGCATGCAAAATATAAAAACCATCTTTGAAATTATGAACTTTATCGTCTAGAAATTTATTTATTTTGTTTCTGTATCTAGACAGAGTTTTTTCATCATTCTTAAAAGCTAAACAATAAAATGTTTCTCTTATCTCTTTTTTGTCTTTAAAATCTAAATTTAGAATTCCCTGTTTAAAATTTATTTTAAATCCTTTTTTCTTTAGAAATGATGAAATTTCTTTTTTCATCTTTTCTCTTCTTTGTCTTTCATTTTTTCTTACTATAGAAACTAGTTTGGGTTCGTCTCCTTCTATTCCTGGAATCACAAATAAGATATGTCTTTTTGTCACTTTAACAACTTCTTTTAGAAATTTTTCATTTGTTAGAGTAGGATGAGGTATCCATGCAGCATAAACAACATCAAATGAGTTTGTTAAAAAAGGAAATTTGTTTTTCCCAGAATTTTTCCAAAATGTAGGCTTAAGTTTTCTTTTTAATCTTTTTCTCTTAACTACTTTTTTTATTTTTTCAAGTGCAGATTTGTTTTTTTCAAGTAGATAAATATGTTTGACAAAACCAGATAATTTTACAGATAATCTTGCTAAAGGACCGGGGCAGATTTCCAGGCATTTTTTATCTTCAAAATCTAGGCATGATAATATTGCAGGAATTTCTTTAGTATTCCTTTCTTTGCTTGCTTTTACAATTGTTTTATATGCTGTTTCAAACTCCATATTAGCACTAAGCTAGTGTTTTATATAAACCTTAGGCTTATTATAAGAAATAGTCCATGCAAGATTATAACAATAAGCTCCTACATTTTCCACTCTTATTTTGTCTCCTTCATTTAAATTTCCTTGAAATTTTCCTAAAATATCATTTGAAAATAAAAGAGGGCCTGCTAAAAGGTAATCTTTATTATTTTGTTTTTTACTTCTGTTACCTGATTTGTGTTTGTTTGATAATTTTGAAAATTGGTATTTAGATAAGGTTATTTTTGGTAAAATGTTAATTCCTGCATCTAGGATTGCATAGATTTGATTTTCATTTTGTTTTATTGTTATGATTTTTGTTATTAATTCAAATGCATCTGAAACTAGGAATCTCCCGGGTTCTAGGATTATTGTTGAATTAAACGTATTTAATTTTGAAATAATTCTGATATAATCTCCAAGAGTTTTGTTCAGGTTTTTTAACCGGTATGAGTCAGGAATTGAGCCTCCAACATCAATATATTCAAATTTTATATTTTGTTTTAATTTTTCTAAAATTCTGATAAATTTTTCAATTCCTAATTTGTATTTTTCAAAACTTATCTGGGTTCCTTGATGGTAATGAATTAAATTAACTGATAAATTGTTTTTTTTGCAGAAATCAATGGTTTCTTGCATTTTATCAATTGGAATGCCAAATTTATTTTGCTTTAATGATAATCTTAAACCAATTTCCAATTTTTTCTTTTGGGGGTTTAATTTATTGTATGTTTTAGATATTTTTTTAATTTCGCTTTCAGAATCAGCAATTATTCTAATGTTATTGTTTATTGCTGATTTTATTTCTTGTTTTGTTTTTGCAGTGCCATTAATAATTTTGAATTGTTTATATGGTTGGGTTAATTTAATTTCTTTTTCAGATGCTAATTCAAATCCTGAATTTATGCTGTTAAGAGTTTTTAGAACATCTGGATTTGAATTTGTTTTTACTGAATAGCAAATCTGGAATTTTTTTAAATGCTTTTTGCATAATTTTTCCAAATTAGAATAATTTTTCTTTAATCTGCTTGGATAAAAAATAAAATAAGGGGTTTTCATGATTATTTTAATTCGGGAAGGTATAAAAAACTTTTTTATTATGCAAAAGAATATAAATGTATGAACTTAGATATTTAAAATGGAATTAAAAGGAAGTAAGACTGAACAAAATTTGTTAAAAGCTTTTGCCGGAGAAAGTCAGGCAAGGAACAGGTATACCTATTTTGCTTCTGTTGCAAAAAAAGCAGGATTTGAGCAAATAGCATCTGTTTTTCAGGAAACAGCGGATAATGAAAAAGAGCATGCTGAAGTGTTCTTCAAGCATTTGTTTGAATCAGGAGGAGAATTAACTGAAATTACAGCTGAATATCCCGCTGGTAAGATTGGTAATACAGAAGAGAATTTGTTAGCTGCTGCAGAAGGAGAAAAAGCTGAGTGGGGAACAATATATCCAGATTTTGAAAAAACAGCTAGGGAAGAAGGATTTGGAAGAATTGCAGTTTCATTTAAAGAAATTGCTGAAGTAGAAGAGCAGCATGAAAAAAGATACAGGAAATTATTAGAGAACATAAAGCAAAACAAAGTGTTTGAAAAAGATGAAGAAGTTTTATGGAAATGTCGTAATTGCGGGTATGTGCATAAAGGAAAGAAAGCTCCAAAGAAATGTCCAGCTTGTCAGCACGAGCAAAAGCATTATGAGATATTAGCTGAAAATTATTAATTTTTTTTAATATTTGATTTTATTAAAAATTTTGAAGAATTTTATTGAAGATACTGTAAAATTTAGCAAAAGATTTATAAACTCCAGAGAATTAGATAATTTAATAATAATTATTTATTCAATTTGAGGGAATTGAATAAATTGTTTGTGTGTATTTGATGTTTGTAATTTGTTTGTGTATTCGAAATTTTATTTCTTAATAAATTAAATAACAACTAGTATTTAAATGTTTCGGAAAAATTTCCGATTTACTAAAAATACTAGTTAAAAATAAATGAAAGGAGGTTAAAGATGCCTTTAGATTTTGCAAAAGAAGCAATAGAAAACACAGCAACTCATAGCATAAACTTTGATGAATTAAAAGCTGGAAAAGCGAACATCAAGGTTTTTGGTGTTGGAGGAGCTGGTTGTAATGCAGTAACCTGGTTGTTTAATAAAGGAATTACCGGAGCTACTGTATATGGAGCTAATACAGATGCTTTACACTTAAGCATCACAAAAGCTGATGAAAAGCTTCTAATAGGAAAAGAGCTAACTAAGGGATTAGGTTGTGGCGGCCATCCTCAAAAAGGAAAAGAGGCAGCTAAAGAATCTATATCAGATATCAAGAAAGCAATTTCAGGAGCTGATATGATTTTTGTTGTTTCTGGAATGGGAGGAGGAACTGGTACTGGAGCAGCACCAGTGATTTCTCAGATGGCTAAAGAAACAGGAGCAGTAGTAATTGGTGTTGTAACAATGCCTTTTGAATGTGAGAAAGCTAGAATAGATAAAGCAGAATATGGATTACAGGAATTAAGAGATGTTGTAGACACAGCTATTGTTATTGACAACAATAGATTAGTTGACATAGCTGGAAACTTACCTATAGAACAGGCATTTGCTGTAGCAAACGAGTTAATTAGCACTTTTATAAAAGGAATTGTTGAAACAATTACTTTGCCAAGTTTGATTAACTTAGACTATGCAGATGTTTCTGCTGTAATGAGAAATGGTGATGTAGCTGTTATAGGTTTAGGAGAAAGTGATACTCAAGGAAAAGTTGAAGAAGCAGTTAGACAAGCTCTTACTCATCCGCTATTAGATGTGGACTATAAAGGAGCTTCAGGAGCTTTAATACATGTGACTTGCGGTCCTGATTTGAAGTTAGAGGAATTCAGCAATATAGGACAATTAGTTACAGAAACTTTAAGCCCTGATGCACAAGTAATCATAGGAGCAAGAATCAACAAAGAGTTTCAGGGCAAGGTTAGAGTCATTACAATAATGACTGGAGTAAAAAGCCCTTATATTTTAGGAGGCTCAAAAGTTGAAGAAGCAACCAGAGAAGTGGCACCAGAAATGTCAGAGTTAGGGATTGAAGTTTTTAAATAAGTGCTTCATTAATTAGGATATTCATATTTTTCCCTTAGTCTCTTAGTTCTAGCCTTCCCGAAAGGGGAGGCTATATTTTTCTTTTTTATTTTTTAAACAAAAAATTAAATCTCTGTTATTCAGAAAAAATATCCTGGTTCAGTTGAAGCAGAAGAACCTAGATATATTGGTGATGGACTTTTAGCTTGTGATAGAATTAGTGAAACTTTTGGGTGGTTGACGACAAGTGAAGCAGCTAAGTATTTAAAGAAAATCATTCTAATCAGGTTGTGTTAATGTCTGGAAGAATAGTTATGGTTTGTGGGGATAACTGGAAATAAGATTATGAGATGTTAAAAAATAAAGGTGTGGCTGATAATGGACTTATCAATTATATTGGGGATACAGAATTTATTAATTTAATTTTTCTTAAAGAAGCAATTAACTAGTATCAATCATAGGTTTGGGTTTCATAAATTTGTTTTTCCATTTATCAAACCACAATACTGAGTCAAGATTAGGTTTTTTTCTTGGTTTTCCATTTCCCATTTCATATCCTATAGGCAACAAAGCTTCAACATCAACATCATCAGGAATATCTAAGCAATCTTTTACTCCTCTGTCATCAAAAGCTCCAATCCAGCAAGAAGCCAATCCTAAATTTGTTATTTCCAAAAGAAAATTCTGAATTGATGCACCTGCTTGTTGTTTTGCATATCTTAAACCTCGTTCATCATAAGCTCTTTCAATTTGATCTAGTTTAGAACAAACAATCACTAAGTATTTTGCCTGGGAAATAAATTCCTGAGCACAACATTCAGCTAATTTGTTAATTTTTTCTTTATCTGATACAAGGATAAATCTTAATACTGAGATGTTTCCTGCTTGAGGAGCATAATTAGCTGCATCAATTGCTTTAACAACATCTCTCCAGTTAACTTTTTTTGTTTGTTTGAAATTTCTAACTGAGTGTCTTTTTTTTATTACTTTTTCCAAATCCATGTTTTTTTGAAGCAATAAGCATATAAAAATCTTACTTGTTTTGTTTTTTTAACCTAACATAAAAATATCCTGAAATAATACTTATAGCTAAAAATATTAATCCAAAAAAATTGTTTATTTCAATTCCTGCTATTCTGGTGCTTGAAAATAATATAACGACATTACCTGTCAAAGTTTTGAAAAAAATTATAGCTAAAATTAAGGATATAATACAGATGATAATTGCAATTTTTCCTGCTTTTTCTCTTTTTTTACTAATTTTTTCAATTTCTTTGTAGTCTTCCATGTTTTTAGTTAGTATGAAACGTCCCGAAGAGGGCTCGAACCTCTGACCCCATGATGTCTATGGGATATAACAGTCATGTGCTCTACCTGCTGAGCTATCGGGACGTATAATAAATTAGAAATAAGACTTTTTTAAAGTTATCTTTTATTTAACAAATTTAATTTTTTATTTTTTCTTTGTTTTTCTAAGTATTTGTAAACATTGCTTTGTTTTGAACCTTTTATTAATGAATTTAAAGCCTGCATAGCTGATTCAATATCTTCTGCATTTCCAATAATCCCTACAGTATTATCTTTTAAAACTAATTTGCAATTTGTTAGTTCTTCTAAAGTATCCATTGTTTTTCTTTTTGTTCCTATAATTCTTCCTCTGATTCTTCTTGGATTTTTTTTGCTTAAGTCTTTAATATTTATTGTTTCAAACATAAATTCTTCATCTGTTAATAATAATGCATCGGGTATTTTAAATCCCAGATTAATAGCTTCAAGAACTCTTTCTGCTACATATTCGTTTAATTCTTTCCCTGAGATTTCTGCTTTTTTTCCTTTTATTTCTATTTCGACTTTTAAGCTTTTTTCAAGAAGTTCTTTATTTTTTTTAATTTTTCTTGGATTTTCAGTTAAAATAGTTCTCATTTTAGAATTCTAGTTCATCTATTTTCAAATGACCTTTTCTTTTTAGCCATTGGACTTGACTTGGATTATATTTGTAAATAATATCTCCTCTTTCTTCATCAAATTCCCACAATTCAACCAAAACAATATTGCCTTCTCTTAACCATAATCTTCTTTTCATTCTTCCCGGAACTCTGCAATTTCTTGTTATCCCATCTGTACATTTTATCATCATTCTTTGTCCTCCCACTCTCTGCTCGATAATTCCCAATACTTGGTTGTCTCTTGGAAGCCTGACTCTTATAGGGCCTTCTGGTTTTTCGTTTTTTTTCTTAGATTTTTTATAAGCCATTTTTCTATATTTAGAAATTAAGAGGTGTTTATAAATGTTAATGATATCTTTATAAATCTTATTTTTGTTATTTGATAATGAAGAGTTCAAAAGATTATATAGCATGTGATAGATGCAATTATTGTGATGTTTCGGAAAAATTTCCAGAAATTAGTGAAGGTGCAGGAATGATTTGTCCTGAATGCGGGAATAAAGAAAATTTTGATATGGAACCTGATGAAGATACTATTAAATCTGCTCTCTTGCATCATTCTTATTTTATTTCTTCTGAAAATTTAGAAAAAAGATTACATCAAAACTAAAGCAAAAGGAATATTTTCAACTTTCATAATTCCTTCTTTGCTAATGATGCCTGCTTTTATTGCTGATTCAACTGATTCTTTTCCTATGATATTAAATGTAGCATCTTCTTTTTGATAATATTCCATCATTTTAACTGCTTTTTCTTGACTAACTTCCTCTCCTCCGAAAAATCCCTCTTTAACATTTAAAACTCTTTTTCCCTCTTGAAATTTTTTATTTAATAAATCAGAATCACAAATAGCTATTATTTCCCTGTATGAGTTATGAATTTTAATTAACATAGATATACTAAATTATAACTCTATTTAAATATTATGAGTTTGTATGAACATTTAAGTGCAATTGATGACAGATTCTTAGAGATAATTAATTCTTTTAGAAAAACAAGAGTTGGTAAAACTTTAGAGAGATTTGATAAGGGATTAGAAAAGCATTCAATAGATTTAATCGATAAGGCATTTTATTCTTTATACTGTATTCTTGAATTTCCGGAAAAAAGAGCTTCTTTTGATGAGTATGTGAGAGATATTAAAGAATAATTAAAATATAAAAACTTAAAATTAAATAATAAATTAAGCAGCTTTTAGTTTTTCAGCCTGATCTTTTGAAAGAATCTTTGCCATATTAGTTCCGCAAACTTTACACTTGCCTTTTGCCATATATGTGCCTTTTTTTGTTTGCTCTATTTTTATGTTTTCCATTTCTCTGTTTTCTCGGCATTTCATACATCTTCCTTGCAACATTTTTACCTCCTATTTGTGTTAGATATTTAAAGAAATACAGATTTTTAAAGTTATGTTTTGTTATATTTTTGCTACAGAATGCTTAGCTCCACAAGCTAAGCAGTGAATAAAATTAAAATTATCTTTTTTTACTAATTCTGTATCTGGTTTTCCGCACTCTTTACATAAAACATAGTTTTTAACATACAATTCTATTTTTTCATTAATTTTAGATGAAGAAATTTTTCTTTGCAAAACTAATCTGTCTCCTTCGACTTGTCCTGAGGTAGCTAATTCTTTTAACAGGAATTTTGCAAGATGTTCTTGTTTTCTTCTTAATTGGGATGCGATTTGGGAAAAATTGGAGATTACAGTTTTGTTGCCCTCAAAATGCCCTTCTACTTTGGGAATTTTGAATCTTTCTGATTTTTCAACTATCTTAATGTTCTTATATGCTTTTTCAAGTAAATTTTCATAATCTTCCATAATTGGGATAAATCCAGCGAGTTTATAAATTTAATTATACGATAAGTTTTTTAAGGTGTTTTTTCTTTATAATTTATACTCAAAATATATTTAAAAGAGATGGAAAGAAAAAATAAAATTTTAGTGATAAGTATAGTTATAATTCTAACTTTTTTAGCTGTAATTGCTGCCCAATCCACTACTTTGATAATTTCCAGAGCACAATTGCAACAAGGAGTTCAGAAGGTTTTATCATTAGAGGATAGTGATAGTGTGAGATTTGAAGTTAACAATACATTGTATACTTTCACTTTGGTTGATTTCACAAGATATTCTGCTGAAGTTGAATTATCCTGGGAGCAAAACAGAGACGGGTTTAGTTTAGGAGAAGATAAACAGTATGATTTAAATAATGACGCGATGGATGAAGTTTATATCAAATTAGAATTAATTGGAATTGACAGAGTTGGTTTTTTCTTTAAGTCGTTATCTGATGGGGGAGATTATGCTCATGAAACACCTATAATCCCTCCGGAAAACAAAACAGAAGCTGCAGAACCAATTGAAGATGAAGATAATAAATTTGTTGATTTTCTTACAAGATTATTTGAGTTTTTAAATAGATATAAATGGATTGTCATACCTTCTCTTCTTTTATGGATTTTATTGGTTATTTTGATAATTGTTTTTTGGAAAAGAGAAAAGAAAAGAAAACAAGTTTCAGTTTATTTTGAAAAACCAAGAACTGCTTCTCAGGTTAAGGCTGATTTTCCTGAGTTTGCCAGCAAAAGTAAGGAGATTATTGAAGAGAGGAGAGTTAGAGGCAATTATGTTGAAATTGATGATTTGAGGAAAAAAGCTACAGAATTGAAAAAAGAAGAACAAAAAAGAAAACAGGAAGCTGAGAGATTAAAAAGAGAAGCTGAAATAAGAGAATTAGAAGAGAAGAGCAGGAGACAGGAAGAAGAAAGATTAAGAAAACAGGAAGAAAAAAGAAGGCAGGAAGAAGAAGTAAAACGAAAAAAACAGGAAGAAGAACAAAAAAGAAAACAGGAAGAAGAGAGAATAGAAGAATTAAAAAGAAGAAAAGAAGAAGAAGAAAGGAAACGTGAAGCAGAAGCTAGAAGATTAAAAAAACTTAAAGAAGCTCAGTTAGAAGAAACCAGAAAAAAAGAAGAAGAGAGAATTAGAAAAGAAAGAGAAAGGAGACAATTAGAAGAACAAAAAAGAAAACAGGAAGAAGAGAGATTAAGAAAACAAGAAGAGGAAAGAAAAAGAAAACAAGAAGAAAGAAAGAGGAAATTAGCAGAAAAAAGAAGATTAGAGCAGGAAATAATAAAAAGAGAAGAACAAAAAAGAAGGCAGGAAGAAATAAAGAGATTGGAACAGGAGAGAAAGAGATTGGAACAGGAGAGATTAGAATTAGAAAAGAAAAGAAAAGTACAAGAAGAGAAACTGAGAAAAGAAAGAGAAAGGAGACAATTAGAAGAACAAAAAAGAAAAGAAGAAGAAGAGAGATTAAGAAAACAAGAAGAAAGGCAAATAAAACTGGAACAAGAACAAAAAAGAAATCAAGAAGAAAGAAAGAAAAAAGAGCAGGAGATAAAAGAACAAGAAGAAAAATTAAACTCTCAAGAAAATCAATTACTGGGGGGAGAAAAAAAGAGTAAAAAAGTAGGATTATTTGCAGGATTAGCTGCTAAGTTTAAGAAGAAAAAATCCGGGGAACCCCAACCAGAATCAATCCCTGAGGAGCAGAAAAAAGAAGATTATTTAGACAAAATAAAACAGGAAAGGCAGAGATTAGATAAAGAGAGACAAAAACAAGAAAAGAAAAAAGCAGAGAAGAAAAAAAAGAAGAAAAAGAAAGTAAAAGAAGTCAAGAAAAAGTCAAGTAAGAAAAAAGCAGAGAAGAAAAAAAAGAAGAAAAAGAAAGGAAAAGAAGTCAAGAAAAAGTCAAGTAAGAAAAAACCGGAGAAAAAAGTAAAAAAAGAGAGACAAAAACAAGAAAAGAAAAAACCAGAGAAGAAAACAGCAAAACAAAAATTAACTCCAGAAGAAGAAAAAATCAGAGAAGATTTGGAAAAAGTCATGAAACTCGAAAAAGTAGCGGAAATTCCAAAAAAACAAGAAATCAAACCAGAACCTGTTGAGGAGCTGGAAAAAAGAATAAGCAAAAGTCGCAGGAAGGGAACAAAAAAGAAAAAGAAGAAAAAACATGAAAAGGAAAAACAGGAAAAACAAAAAAAGAAAAAATATAAAGCTGAAGAGGAGGAAGGGGAAGTAAGAGAGATAGGGTCTAAATTTAACTGGGATTAATTATTTAAATTCTAATTTGTATAATTTCAAATGAGAAAAAGCACAAAAAAACAAAAAAAGCAAACACCCAGAATAATAGATAAAAAAGAGCAGGGATTTTTAATTACTTTACTTTTTGTATTAATATTCACATTAGTTATGTTAGTCTTTGTAAGTGTAAAAAACTTTTTGCCTGGAAAATTATTACCTTCTCCTGGTTCAGATTTAGTTTCAAATATCCCAAATAATTCGGGTTTTTTAGTTGTATCTTTAGGGGTGATTTTGCCGATTCTTTTTATGATAATTCTGGTAGGAGTTCATTTGTTTAAAGAAATAAGATTTAAAAAAATTATTAAATATAATCTTTTTAGGATTTTAAGAAAAAAACGATAAATTAAAAAAGAGTTAAGTTTATTAAATAAAATGGAAGAAAAAAGAGGGTATGGCAAAAAAGAGCTATTTTACAGTTTATTAATTGCTTTTGCAGTTTTTTTGTTATTGCTAGTTGTAATTATTTTTATTACAAAACCTAAACCATCTCCAGTTTTATTGCCTAGTCCTGATGAAGGGCTAGTATTAGATTTACAATTAAATGAAGGTTCAGGAACAACAGTTAAGGATGCTGCCGGAGATAATAACGGAGTTATAAATGGGGCAGAGTGGTTTTCTAGTACAAATCTAAATACTGGTTTGGGATTTTTACCTGTTGATATTTCTTCCTGCGAATTATGCAGAAATGTTTCTTATGATGGAAGAAAAGCAAATCCTTCCTGGGATTGTGTAGGTTTTAATGAAGTTTTATTTACTCAATTTGAAGAAGATTTAAATGGAGCTAATGGGGGCGATATGTTAGGAGCTAAAATTAATTGTCAAAATGAGATGAGAAGTGATTGTCAGTTATGCATCAGACATAATGAAACTGATTCTAGCAGGGAAAACTCCAGATGGAAATGCGGAAATTTTGATAATACTGAGTTATTAGCAGAATTTTATAATGATGTAAACTCAGGGGATTTTTTTGATTTTAAAGTTAATTGTCAGCAAGATAAATATAAAAATTCGTTTCAATTTTGCGCTAGAGTTGCAAGTGATGATAGTAAAAGAAGTTCAGCTAAATGGGATTGCGTAAATTTTGATGATACTCCTTTGTTAATCCAGTTTACTGAGAATATTGGTTCGGGGAATACATTTGACTGGTTAGTAAGGTATAATACTTATGTTGAAGTTCCTGATGATGATAGCTTGGATTTATCAAGTTTTAGTTTAGGAGGAGTTGTTTATTTAGAATCTTTTCCTGTAAATGGAAAACAGAGCATATTGGCAAAAGGAGAATCACCCTATCTGGGCAAGATAAATTATGCACTTATTTTAATTCAAGATTCCAGATTTGGAAACGAGGCTCCGAAAATTGGATGTGAATTTGAAGATGACACAGATTCCAACTGGAGATTATTGGCAGATGTAGATGATACTTATTTAGATTCTTGGAATCATGTTGTATGTTCTTATGATTCCTCACAGCAGGTTTGGACATTATATATTAATGGACAAGAAGTCAATGCTCAAATCTATAAAATTTTCAATTCTGAGCAGAATGTTCAGGGGACTCCAATGAGTGGAGGAAGTCCTCTATATGTCGGGGCAATTTATGAAGCAGATGATTATAACGAGAGATTAAATCCCAGGATTCAGGAGGCATTTGACGGAAAAATTGATAGCGTTAAAGTATGGAACAGAGCTTTAACTAGCTCGGAAGTTGAGCAAGATTATACTGATTCTGTCAATTATTGTGTAGATTCTGATGGTTCGGATTATTTCATTAAGGGAACTACTTCTCTGATTAATATAATTAATGGAGATGTTTCAAGTTATTCTGATGCTTGTATTGAAACAGAACCTCCGGGAGAAGTTCTGGAATATATTTGTATTGATAACCGTTTAAGTGAGGAAAATGGGGGGTGTGATTTGGGATGTAGTGCTGGAGCATGTTTAAGTGAATCTTCTGTAGAATGCGGAAACAATATCACTGAAACCGGGGAAACTTGCGACGGCATTGATTTAGTAAATAAAGACTGTTCAGACTTAGGCTTTGATACGGGCAATTTATCATGTTTGGATGATTGTTCAGCTTTTGATGCTTCTGGGTGTTGGGATTATTTTTGCGGAGATGGCATATGTAATGATACTGAAAATTGTTCAACATGTCCTGAAGACTGTGGATTCTGTGAGGGAGTTGAGTGCGGAAACAATATCACTGAAACCGGGGAAACTTGCGACGGAACTGATTTGAACAGTTCTTGCGAAGAATTAGGGTTTACCGGAGGCAACTTGTCCTGTAATAGCAATTGTTTAAGTTTTGATGCTTCTAATTGTTTTTCTGTTTGCGGAAACAATATCACTGAAACCGGGGAAACTTGCGACGGAACTGATTTGAAAAACAGGACTTGTGCTGATGAGGGGTATGACGGAGGAACTTTATCTTGTTTTTCATCTTGTAATTATGATCATACTGATTGTTATGATGATACAAGTGATGATGGAGGAGATGGGGGTGGAGGCGGAGATGATGATAATGGTGTGATTTGCAGTGCTACTTGCCAATCATTAGGATATGAGTGCGGGGTACATGAAATTTGCAATAATCTAACTAATTGCGGAAATTGTTTGTCAAATGAAAGATGTGTTGCTGGCAAATGCATAGAAAGAACAACAACTTCTACAACATCTTGTTCAGATTCCTGCTCAAGTTTAGGATATGAGTGCGGGGTACATGAAATTTGCGGAGAAACTGAGAATTGTGGGGAGTGTGAAGAAGGAATATGTGAGAATGGAGTGTGTGTTGATGAAGGAAAAGGAATATTATTCTGGATTATAATTGTTATATTAATGGGAATACTAATTGCTATTGCTGTTGTTGCAATATTGATAATTAAAGAGAGAAGAAAAAAAGATGTTATGAAAGGTTTTTTTCCTGGAAAATCAAAAAGCACAAAAAAACCTCCTGCACCTCCGGCTAATATGAATAATCAGCCTAAAAATCTTAATTTACCAGGGCGAGGTTCATAAATCACTCCAGTTTCTAATAATTTTTGTATTTCTTTGTTTATTATTTCTGGAGAAACGTCTTTTAATTCCAAAACTATTCTTTCTGCATCAATTCCTCCGTTATTTTCTCCTTTTTTTATCATTTCCATAATTTTTTCTTTTACATTTCCTGGAGGCTTGCCTTCGGTTTTTTCCTGTAGTTCTAATTTTCTTACAAGCAAATAGCGGGGGTCGTATTTTTTTATTATTTCTGGCAGAATATATAGTTCATTATTATATGTTTTTAAATTTCCTATTACTAAAACTGTGTCTCCTTGTCCAATATCTTTGAATTTATTAACATCCTCTCCAAATGCTTTTAATCTTATCTGGCCTGATGCATCATCAATTGTTAATGAAAGATAATTCTTTTCTCCTTCTGACTGGAATTTTTCAATTACATTTGCTATTATGTTTACTCTTACTATATTTTTGTCCTTTATTTCCAAATAATTTAATTTGTCGTTATTTATTACCTGATTACCTTTAAATAAATCTCCGATTCTTAACTTGTATGCTGTGTTTCTTGTATACTGTTGTTCCATTTTATTGGTTGATAAGTTCAATTGCTTTTAAGGTTTTCTCTTTTGTATTTTCAAATATATCTTGGTGATTTTTGATATATTCATCATTAAACCATCTTAAATCAGTTCCTTCATCTGATTTTTCTTTTTGTTTAATCATTTTAAGTTCTTTGAACATAGCCTTTTTTCGGATGGAAAATATCTCCTGAACGGGTTAATTTGTTAAGAGCTTCTTCTACATCCTGTTTATCTATTTTATCTTCAACTTCTTTTTCTAATTCTTCTATGGGGATTAGTTTTCCAATTTTAGATTCTAATCTTGATAAAGTTTCTCTCACTAAAATTATTTTGCTTCTTTGTGAAGTTGGAATTCCAGTTACAATCTTATCAATATCAAAAGTTTTGGATTCATAATCAAACCCCACTTGTTGCAAATAGTATTTCATTAGTGCTATAGCTCTTTTTGCATCTTCTTTTTTTACTTTTTTAGATAATCTTGCTTTTGCTGATGCTTCTGATAATCTAATTAAAGCTTCTAATTGTCTTGCTGAGATAGGAATGGGTTTTTGCAAATTATCCCCAGAAACAGGCGCATTTCTCAATTCAACATAGAAGTTTTTTATTTCTTCTACTGCTTCATTTGTTAGTTTTGGGTGAACACTTTGTTTTGCATAGGCTATGTATTTTCTGAACAGGTTTCTTTCAATTGTTGAATGAGATGCTTCTTTTTTATGTTCCATTAAAACATGAGAAGCAATTGCTTCGTCTTTTGCTTTGTCTGGCAAATCTCTTAATGTGAATATGACATCAAATCTATTGATTAATGTTGGAGCCAGTTCAATTTGAGATGCAATTGGTTGGTATGGGTCGAATCTCCCAAATTTGGGATTTCCTGATGCTAAAACTGAGGTTTCCGCACGTAAAGTTGCCTGAACATTTGCTTTTGAAATTGTTACTGTTTGCTGTTCCAGTGCTTCATGGATAGCACTTCTGTCTTGAGCATCCATTTTATCTATTTCATCAATACAAACTATTCCTTTGTTTGCCAGGACCATTGCTCCTGCTTCCAGACTCCATCCTTTTAAAAATTCATCTCTTACTACTGTTGCTGTTATTCCAGCTGCTGATGCAGCTTTACCAACAACATACCTTCCTCTTGGAGCAATTCCTGAAACAAATTTTAATATCTGGCTTTTTGCAACTCCAGGATCTCCTACTAATAATATATGCATGTCCCCTCTTGATTTTGTTCCGTCTGAACGTGTTTTTTTCACACCTGAAAATAATTGGAGGACTAAAGCCTGTTTAATTTCTTCATATCCATAAATAGAGGGAGCAATTGATTGAGATAATTTTCCTATGATTTTAGGATTAGCAGCTAATTCTTTTATTTGTCTTTCATCTTCTTCAGTTATTTCCAGTTCTTCAAAAGTTTCTTCTAATGGGAAAATATTGTTTGCTTCTATTGCTAAGTCAAATCTTGTGGATATTGAGCCGGTTTTTAATGGTATGGGTACTTCTTTTAGCACACCCAGTATCCTAACTTTGCTTCCAGGAGTTGTTTTTTCTTCCATTTTAGGTTCCACTAAATCCTCTTTCAAAAAAACCGATATCCTTCTCGGCTGTTCTCCCCCATCTAATGATTCTGGAGATTCTTCCACAACTATTCTCTGAGCATCTACCATATCTTTACTTATTAATTTAAATCCTCCTTTTCTTCCGCATGAACATCTTGAAGGTTCTCTGAATTTTTTTTCTATTTGTAATATTGATAAAACTGTTCCGCAGGAAGGACATTCAAATTTTGCATTCACTACTTGCGGGCGAACATCTGAAGCCTGTCTAATAAGTCCTTCTACACCAATTAATTGGTTTAAATGTCTAGCTCTGATATTTCTTATTTTTATCTTGTGAGCTTCGGGGATATCAACTAATCTTACACGAGGATTTTGAACTAACCCAGATTCTTCTAGTGCTAATTCTAATATCTGCAACATTTCATCAGGAGTTTCCATTAATTGCTCTCCTAATTCATGAGAATAAGAAACTAAATCCTGAAAACTAACTAAAATCACTCCCTTACCTGTTTTTATAGTTCTGCCTACTTCTTTTTTGTAGAAATTAAAGAAGTTTTTTGCTTCAATAAGCACCTCTTCAGTATTCCCTTTTTTCTCCATTGTATTAAATTATGCTGGAAGTTTAAATTAATTTCTATACATTAAAATATCCTTCCAATTTTCCCCTTAGTATGATAATTTAGAAATCAGGGTTTATTAATCTTATCTTACTATTCTTGAGTTACTTTTTGAATTTTCTTACTGCTTCTCTTATATTTTTAGAAAGCTGTTTCATGGATTCCTCTAACTGCTTTTTGTTTTTTGTTCCTGTGCACACTAATTTTCCATTACTAAATAATAAGAAAGTAGCTGTAGGTTCGATTAATTTGTAGACTAAACCAGGAAACTGCTCTGGTTCATATTCTGTATTTTCCAGTTCTAAAGCCAGTAAATTAAGATTTAATCTTAGATTTATAGCTCCTGAAGCTACTATATTTTGAACATTAACTTTTGGTTTATCAGTTATTTTTACATTAATTTTTCTTAATTGCTTAATTACCTGTTTTATTACTTCTTTTACTTGCGGAACAGATTTTGTTCCGGTACAAACTAAATTTCCTGATGAAAAAACCAAAACAGCTGATTTCGGCTTTTTTATTCTTAATACTAAACCAGGAAACTGCTCTGGATTATATTCTGTGTTTGACTGAGTTCTTGCCAGTTTAGTTAGTGGGACAGGTTTTCCCAAAGAAGTTGTAGCTACTATATTCTGAACTTTTAAAGAATTTGAATCCTTAGCCATCTTATTCATTTATAAATGATTTTGCTTTTTAAATGTTTCGTTTTTTATTCTCGAACAAACTTTGCTTTTTAAATAAAGTATAATATTGCAAAGTAATACACAAAGATTTTTAAAATTTTGATACTAGGTTTATTTATGAAAATTGAACCAGAAGAAGCAGAGAAATTAGTCGAGAAAATATTATGCCATAGAGATGGAGAGATGATTGGAGACAATTCTAAAGTTTTATAAACAAGATTTTCATTAGTGTTTTATGAAAAAAAGTGGTTTATTTTTATTTTTGATAGTAATTTTAGTAGTTAATTTTGTGTCTGCATCATCTACATTTACAATTAAAGTAGATAATTTTGAAAAGCAAGTTGAATTTGTCGGAACAATAAATCATAATTCTGTTGAAATGTCTGTAGGTGGCAAAAGCAAGGTTTTTGATTCAAAACAATTAGCCCATCCATATTCTCCTGTTTTGACTGATGAGCTATATTTTATTTTAAAGGATGTTAATCCTGTTTCAGCTTATAATGACGAAATGGGCGCGAAATTTCTAATTGGGTTGGAATTATTTTTATGCAAAGAAAATTGCAATGGCGATTTTGTGAAAACTGTAAATGTTAATGACGAAGAGCATGTAATCGAATTATTAGAAGTAACAGGGCCGGAAGCTGTTAAAATCAAATCTGATAATAAGATAAAAGTTTTAAACAATTTAAGAGTTGCTCCGTATTATGTAACTAAAATTGATGATGTGTTTTTTGCTCCAGTTAATATAAGTTTTCCTCAATATTCCAATGAAGAAGAAAGTGTTAGACTGTTGGTATTTTTTGAAACCAAATTTGAGGCTGATGGAGAATCAGGTTATGATTCTGGTGAAATAAAAATCAATGATACTGGAAAAGAAGTTATTGAATCTATTGAAGAAGTGGTTGAAGAAATACCTATTGTTGAAGAAATAGAGGATGTTCAAAGTAGTCCGGAGATTGAAGTAAATAAAGAAAAAACAGGCTTTTTCAGGAAAATAATTAATTTTTTCAAAAAGATTTTTAGCTGATTTTTTTATTTACTATACTCTTTTTTTACTTCTTCCAGTGTTGCTATGTCGTCAGGTTTTCTGTCTGGACGTAATCTTGTAAAACGAGGAAATCTCAGTGCAAAACCTGAATTATATTTTGGTGATTTTTGTATGTTTTGGTATGTTACAGTTACAATAAGTTTTGGATAGACTTGAACATGTTTTCCTTCAATTTTGATTATCTCCTGCTTTAGCTTTTCAGTCATTTGCTTATATGATAAACCTTCAGATTCTTTTTCTTTTAATCCTGTTGAAACCTTGCCTATTTCTTTGTAATCCCCAGAATCTTCATCCAAACAGGAAACATCATAACTGGTTAACCAGCCAGCTCTTTTTCCTGTTCCGTATTCTGCTCCGGTTATAACTAAGTCAAAGTCATTTTCAGTTGGCTTAATCTTAATCCCGTAACCAACTCTTGAACCTGGCTTATATTCTGCATCTAGATTTTTCATCATCACTCCTTCCTGCCCATCTTCCAAAGCTTTTTGATAAAATTCCTCAGCTTTGTCTATGTCTGAAGTTGTTATTGCTTTTGAAACCCTTATTTTATATTCTTTATTCTTTACAATTTTTTCAATAATCTTCCTTCTTTCTTTTAATGGCTTTTTTAAGTATGGTTTTCCATTATAATATAATACATCGAAAACATTCACTTCTATAGGAAGTTTTTTTTGTAATTCTTCTATGTTGTATTTTCTTTTAATTCTCTGAGAAATATTCTGGAATGGCAGGTATTCTTTTGATTTTGGATCATAGCCAACAGCTTCGGTATCCAAAATAAAAGTTTCAGCTTTTATATTCTTTTTTACATATTCTGCAACTTCAGGGAATTGTTTTGTAACTTCTTCCAATCTTCTTGTGAATAATTTAATTTTTGTCTTACTGTTCTCTTTATATTTATTTATCATCAGTCTAAATCCATCATATTTATATTCTATTAAAGCAGGTTTTCCAACTCTGTCAAAACCTTTTTCAGCTGTTTCTTCTTTTTGAAACAGCATAACTTTTACTGGCTTTCCCGGAATCAATTCTGTCTCTTCCAACGCTTTCTTACTTTTACATGCTTTTTCAAATACTAAAGCTAAATCAGCTGTTTTATCAATTGCCTGTTGCACTAAAGAAGTGTTTTCTTTGCTTTTTTCATCTAAACATGCTTCTGTTATAGCATCTTTTATTGTTGATTCTCCAACACCTATTCTTAATTCATTTAGAACTGTTCTCACAATATACTTAGCTTCTAATGGGGCTGCTGAAGTCAGCAATTCAGAAACTGTAGAAACTTTTTTCTCTACTGTTCCTTGTCCTTCAAATTCTGGCAGTTTTTTTAAGTTTTCAAGAACTTTTTCTGTTGTCAGTTTTGATTTTGATAAAGTGGTTTGGGATTTTTTATCTACTAATTGCTCAGCAACATCTCCCAAATCTCCTTTTTCTTTAAATAATTTATTAACTTTTTTCTCATCAGTTCCTGTTGATTTTGAAATAGCTTTTTTTATTAACTGGGTTGATATTCCCAATTCTTGCTTTTCAAAGCTTGGATAGGCTCTTCCTTGCAGTAAATAAATTATCTCTTTATTTTTTTCTTTTTTTAATTTTTGAAGAAATTCTTTTAAAATGTCTATTTTTTCCAGTCTAGAAGAGTGTTCTTCCAATTCCTTGTATGTTTTGCATAAATCAGAATAGTCCATTTTAGTGTATGATTTATTTAGCATAAAAAGTAAAGGAGATTTATAAGTTTATTTAATGGTATCTGCAAATGTAGCACTCATAGATGAAGGAAAAGTTACACCTATAATTTTTTTACAGATAATATCCAGTCAGTTTCCCAGGGCGTTTTTTGAATTAGTCCCAATAATATTGCAACTAGAATGGATGATAAAAGATAAGCGGATAAACACCCTTGTTGTGAAATTTTGATAATGATGTTTTAGTTTTTTAGGATAATAGGTATAATAATTAAATACTGAAATAAAAATTAGGGTTAACAGCATTAAAAATATAATATTAATTAGTGGAAGAGTTTTGCCCAATCTCCAGGTTTCTTCTGTAAATCCAACTGGGATTGCTAAAATTATAGCTCCAAGGATTATCAGCAATAAATCTTTTTTATTGAATTCAGTTATATTATCTGAATATTCTATAACCTTATTTGTTTCTTCTTTAATACCTAATTTTTTTTGGCATGTTTTCAGTAGTTAATTGTATTCTTTGAATATTCCGGTTCTGTAAAGTCTACGGGTGATAGATAATCTTATCTTGTATATAATTAGA
>CAZQGH010000008.1:0-1795 GCA_964592915.1 Candidatus Woesearchaeota archaeon
TTTTGGTATTTAATAAATAAGAGGTGGTCCTTTTATAATAAACTTTCTACAGAACACTTTTTACAATTAAATTTAAATATCATTCTTCTCTTATTCTCCAATGAATAAAAAAGCAATAAGAATCCTAGCAGTATTATTAATCTTAACCGGGATAATACTTGTATTATATCAGGGAAACAGAACAGGAAATATGATTCAGGATGTAGGAAAAGGAATGGAAAAAGTCAGAACAATGACTATATTTTTATTGTTATTGCCTTTTGTAGCAATATTATTAGGATTAATTTTATTAGTTATATCCGGAATAAAATCCAATCCATATAAACAAACATATTAGCAAATCAAAAACAATCTTAATTAATATTTTTTAATCCATTCCTTAGCTTTAAATTCTCTTTTTTCTCCATTTTCAATAACAAATCCCTTTTTACTATTATCAATTTCAACAATAAAAATAGCTGTATGATTAATATCCAAATAAGGTATTTCATTTTCTTTTAAATCTAATAAATATCCAATTATAGCTCTATTAACCCCCCTATGTCCTGCAATAAGGCAATTACCCTCTTCATTTAATAAAAAGTCTACAAAAGGCTTTATTCGCTTAATTAAACCCTTATAACTCTCTCCTCCAGGATAATTCCAGTTAAATCCGTTTTCTTTTCTCTTTTTATATGACTCAGGAAATTGCTTTTCAAAATCATCATAAGTTTTCCCAGTCAATTTTCCAGTATCTAACTCATTTAATTCCTGAACTTTAATTTCCTTTTTACCTAATTGTCTATTAATTATCTTAGCAGTTTCAATGCTTCTTTTTAAAAAACTGCAATAAACTCTGTCGATATCAAATTTCTTTAATTCGTCTCCTAATTTCTCAGCTTGTTTTATCCCTTTTTCAGTTAAGCCAGAATTTCCCCCTAATCTTCCCTCTTTACTATACTCGCTTTCGCCATGTCTGACTAAAAATAATCTTACCATAGAAATATTATTTCATAATCATATATAAAACTTAACAAAATTATCTTTTTGAGAAAACAAAAACCAATAATATTACTAAGATTACTATCAAGGCAATTAAAATTATTAAAGGTAAGCTTAAATCTAATTCTGCATTTTCTTTAAATTCTTGATTTGCAGTAACATTATTCAAATCTATTTTGTCAACATTATTCAATCTTATGCTCTGCATTCCTTTTGGAATAAACTTTTCACAATTATAATCTCCTAAGCAAATATATTCTTCAGTTTTGTTCAATCTGGTTCCCCCTCTTTCAAAATCAAAAACATCATCGTCATCATCACCATCGTCATCATCACCATCTTTACAAACTCCATTTTCACAATAATCATCACACTCTTCAACTAATTTAGGAGTTGTAATATTTGAACAAAATGCTTCAGGAGTATCTGGATTATTGCATGTAAATTCTATAAAATCCTGGTAAACATTATTATTTTTGCAATATTTATCTCCAATGAATTTATCAATTCCGCAATCTTCATCATCACAACAAGCTATTTCTGGAGTAATACATTCTCCATTTGAACATCCGAATTCACACTCTTCAATCAATCTCTGCTCGTATATTGTTTCACAAACTCCTCCAACACATTTAGGTACAGAATAATTTCCATAAACATTTTCCAAAACACAATACTTGTTAATTAATTCCTCTTCGCCGCAATCTTCATCTTTCTGACATTGTTGTAAACACGCCCCATTTGAACATCCGAATTCGCATTCTTCAACTAATACTGGAAAAGTATCATTAGAACAAAATGCTTCAGGAGTATC
>CAZQGH010000008.1:1895-34715 GCA_964592915.1 Candidatus Woesearchaeota archaeon
TTTTCTCCATTACTTAAACTATACCAGCATGAGTCTAGATTATCATCAACAGCTTCATACTGGATTTTCTTAACAAAATTATTATAAGTTATATTTTCAGGGAACATTATATTGACAACAGGCTTTTTATCATCTCCGTTTATTATTATTTTCTGAGTTTGCTCTTTTTCTAAATTTTCAATGCATTTTGCATCATCTATAATTGTATAAACTCTGATTTCATATTCTCCAGTTTCTTGAGCAGTCCAATCAAAACTAACTTGTTTTTTACCAGAATACTCAATACTGACTTCTTTAGTATATTCCTCAACTATCTCATTATTTTTTGTTATTTCCAAAAAAACATCAACATCAACTTGGTAATGTTCTTTTAATTCTTCAGGAACATAATCTAAAGGTCCTGCATGTCCAATTGGAGAAAAAATATCAACATTTATACTCAAAACCTTGCCAATTTCTGCACTTCCGGTAACTTGCAAATCAGCAACATTTGAATAACATCCTTTTTTCTTGTATAAATAATTATCATACTCTCCAGCTTTTCCATTGCCATGCCAGTCAGCTAAAACTTCATAAGGTATATAACCCTCTTTGAAAAAATAAACCCCGTATCCATAATCTGAAATTAATTTAGTTGGATATTGCAAAACGATTTTATTATCATTTCCAGTATTTAATATATTATCCCATAATCGTCCTTCAACTTCACTACACTGTTCATTTGAACAAACAAATCCAATAACTGAAACTTGATTTAATTCATCTCCGATAATCTCGTCCCCATTTTCCAATAATCCTTCAAAAGTAAAATTTGTCTCATAAACAATAGCTGCAGCAATACTTAATAATAAAATTCCAATCAAACTAAATAAAAGTAATTTTCTCATCTTCCTCCGCCTCCTCCTAAATTTCCCCCTCCAATAACACCATTTCCTCCACTTCCTCCAGTTCTTCCTCCAAATACTCCCCCTCCATCGCCATCTCCTCCATTAGAATCATCTATATATAAAATTCCAACCAAGCTTCTTCCTATTCCTAATAATACTGATTCAGCGGGATGGAATTTTGCTGAACTTTCTTTAACAATAATTCCCGGTGCTTTTTCTGGTTTAATACTAGTATACCAAACAGAATCATCTTCTAATTCAGATGGAATTGAGTCACCAATTGTTTCAGCAACTTGTTCTAATTCCCCTTTATTATTAAATCTATAAACTCCGGGATATAATTTATCCGTAACCGGATGAACAACAGGACTTCCTGCACTAATAGCAAATCTGGTATCATCCCTGTTATTTGCATCAAATGCCAAAAATTTCAAATCAACTTCTCTTTGTTTTTCATCTCTAACTTTGACTCCTGCCCAGTTTTTTAAATCATAAAACAAACCTTTATGTCCATCAGACGGAACATCATGTTTTACAACGCAATAACCTATTCCTCTTACAACATCTTTTGGGAAAGTAACTGCATCTACTACATATTCTAAATTATCATTTCCGGAATTATCATCCTCAGTATCTGAAAAAAATTCTGCTCTTTTTGCAGTATCCGGAGTGATTCTTGAAATTACAGCATAATTTAGAGTATGGAAAGGTGTTTCAATAAAAGTCCCCCTCAAAAGCCTGACTCCAGAACCTAACACATTTGCCGGAGCAATAACCATATGAGATAGCCCGTATTTTAAACCATGATCTTCCAAATTGCCCTTAAATTTATCTAAAGGCATATAAGCAGCAGATTCAGGATTTTCTTCATTAAAAATTCCCTGATAAACATCTTTTCCAAAAAATCTCCCCCTAAAAGGTCTTACTCCTGCCAAACCAAAAACGCTATCAATTGTTTCAGCTGCATTTGCAGGAATTCTTTTTAAGGTATCTCCAAGTTTTTCTCCAGCCTGGTTAGGATTTCTTGGGAATGCAGCATCTAAACTATTAGCACTCCGTCCTCCTTCTCTCAACAAAAAACCGGAATTCTGAGGATCACTCATATATCTGTCTTGCATATATAAACATCCTGAACTTAAAACTCCTGCTCCTAAAGAAACAGCTGCTAATCCAGTATAAGCTATTCTTCTTGAATTTTCTTTAATTGAACTTAAGATGTTTTTTCCAGATTCATATACTTTTTCGCTTAATCTCATTAAAATCTCCATCACCTTCTTAGAGTTTTTATAATTTATAAACAGAATTCTCCTATTTAAATCTTTCTATTATGTATTAATTATATAGTGACTACATTAGTCTTCATCTACAGGTTCCGCTTTTTTATCTTTTTCAAGTATTTTGGCTATTTCGCTTGGCAAATTAACAATCTGTCCTTTTTTAAAAGGTCCTAAAGTATTCCCTTCCATATCTATAAACTCGTCAATATCTTTCAGAATAGTTACCATTTTATGCTTCTTTTTTTCTTTTTGCCCGTTTAAAACAGAATTTAATTTTTTTTCAGCCTGCTCCATAGAATCCATAATTTTTTCGAACATTTCTCTTTCAAATTCTAACATGTTCTCAAAGTCTCTTTTACTTATTCCTGTTTCAGCTGCAACAAAAGCTAAATTTAAAATTTTCTTTTTTCTTCTTAATAATAATTCTTTAAATATCCCTATGGCATTTTCAAACTGCTTTTTCGTCTTGGCTACAGAATCAGAAAAAATATTTTCATCTTTGTTAACTATCTTCTTTTTTTCCTTGAAATATTCTGCAACTTCATAAATAAAACTTTTTGACAATTTTTGCAAAGGTTCGTTATATCTTTCTTTTCTTAAAGACTCATACAAATCATTATAAGTTATCATACCAAGATTAAATTGCCTTATGTTATAAATATTATTATTCCAGAGAATACTTAACTTACCAACCTTAAAACATCCTTGCCAAAAAGCTCTCCTAGCTTGCCTTTTTTACAGGATTTTTCTGAAAACTTTTTCTCATTTCTTCCGTGCCAGTCGCATAATAAAAACGGAACTGGATCATCTGAATGACTTTTTAATTCGCAGGGAGTTGAATGATCTCCTGTTACAATCACTTTTATTTTTTCCTTTTCAGCATATTTTCTTATAAAAGAAAAAAACTTTTTATCTAAAACTTCCAGCATATTTTTTTTCTCCAAAGGTTTATTGTCATGTCCTGGCAAATCCGTTTCTTTGAAATGAATATAAAAATGCTCATAATTTTTCTTCTCTTTTTTCAAAACTTTAATTGAAAAGTTTATTGCTTTATTTAATCCGTCATACAAATTTTTGTAAACATCCAAATTTTTCATATCTGGATAATCGAACTTAAAGATATCCATTTTTGCGCATAATGCAATTCCGATTTCAACAGGCATATAAACTACTGCGCCCCAATTTTTTAATTCTCGGATTTTCGGCAGTTCAGTTCCGCCACCTCTTGCAAAAATTATATTTGCCGGTAACAAGCCTTTTTTTATTCTTTCTTTATTCACTTCATGCTTATCTAAAACTTTGAAACTCTGCTCCATAAATTCATTTAACATATTAGCTGTGTATTTATCATTCTCATCATTTTCATCCAGTGGCTTTGAAAATCTCAATTTTAAACTTTTTTTAAATTTGCCTTTATCAGTATATGAAGGATCAGTGTCTGAGATATTATCAGAAAATCCGCCTTTAAAAACTAAAACCCCTCTGTGATGAATTGTCGGTTTAAAAATAAATTTTATTGAAAGATTAATATTTTTATTGATTGCTTTACCAAGTATTTTAGCTTCTTTTGAAGTTAAAGTTCTTCCAGCCCTTCTATCCTCAACCTCTCCATCCAAACCAGTTACTGAACCAAAGTTAGTTCTTAAAGCTAAATCTCCTCTTTCAAGTTTTATTCCTGCTCCAAATGCCTCTAATTGCCCACGAGCATTTTCAAAAGGATCATTCCCCAAAATAGAAACAACAGCTTCATCAGATTCAGGAACAAATTTCTTCTTTACAGTATATAAAACTCCTAATTCCCCTTTAGATGCTAAATAATCCATATTAGGTGTTTTGGCAGCTTCTAAAGGCGTTTTTCCATTAAGCTTTTTACAATCTCTGTCCCCCAAACCATCTAAAATAATCAAAACTCCTTCCATGATTTGTAAAAGAAAATTAAATTTATAAATGTTCTTCTCATAAGAAATCTATGTTTGGAAAATTAAAAAACAAATTAAAAGGTTTTTTCAGCAAAGCTGAAAAAGAAGCAGAAGACGCAGCTGAAGCTGAAGAAGAATTAGAAGAGGAAAAAGAGGAAACAAAGAATAAAAAAGAAAAAAAGAAGCCGAAGAAAAAATCAGGAAAAAAACAAGAGAAGACTAAAAAAGAAGAAACAAAAAAAGAAATAGAACCTCCTGCAAGTTTTTCCGTAGGAAGGCAAAAAGTTGAACCAGATTTGGAAAAACTGGAACAAAAAGCAGAACAGATAAAAAAACAGGAAAGAACCGAAAAACAAGCGAGAAAAGAAAAAGAAGAAAAAAAGAAAACAGAGAAAAAGGCAAAAGAAAGAGAGGAAAAAAAGGCAAAAGAAGAGGAAAAAGAAGAAAAGAAAGGGTTTTTCTCTAAATTCAAGAAAAAATTTGAAATAAATGAAGAATATTTTGGCAAGATTTTTGAAGAATTGGAATTCATATTATTAGAAAATAATGTTGCATTCGAAGTTGTTGAAAAAATAAAATCAGATTTAAAAAATCAGTTAATAGGAATAGAAATAAAAAAAGACGAAGTTGAAAATAAAATTAAGCAAGCTTTAAAAAATTCTATTGAAAATCTTTTCGTTGAAAAAATAGATTTAATTAAGAAAATTAAACAAAAGGATGACCCTTTTGTGATTTTGTTTTTTGGTATTAATGGCTCTGGTAAAACAACTACTATAGCGAAACTTGCTCACAAACTAAAAAAGAATAAGCTATCTGTTGTTTTAGCTGCTTCAGACACATTCAGAGCTGCATCAATTGAACAATTAGAAAAACATGGCGAGAAATTGGATGTGAAAGTCATCAAAGGTGAATATGGTGCAGACCCGGCTTCGATAGCATTTGATGCAATTAAACATGCCCAATCGCATAAACTGGATGCCGTATTAGTGGACACAGCAGGAAGGATGTACACTAAACAGGATTTAATGAGAGAAATGGGAAAAATTTCTCGTGTATCGGAACCTGATTTAAAAATATTTGTTGCTGAATCTATAACAGGAAATGATGCAGTGGAACAGGCAAAAAAATTTAATGAAGCTGTTGGAATTGATGCAATCATATTGACAAAAGCAGATGTAGATGCAAGAGGTGGCTCAATTATCTCTGTTTCCCATATAACTGGAAAACCAATAATCTATCTTGGTTCAGGGCAAAACTATGAAGATTTAGAAGAATTTGACAAAGAAAAAATAATTAAGCAATTAGAATTAGATTAAATCAAAAATATTATAAAGCTTACTAAGTATATAAAAACAGGAGTTATGTGTTCTATACAAATTTATAAAAACCACACTATCATAAAATTACCATGGTATTAGACAAATTAGGAGATGCAATTAAAAAAGCAACAGATAAAATAGCTTCAGCTATTTTTGTTGACAAAAAACTAATTGATTCTGTAGTTAAAGATTTGCAAAGAGCGCTGTTAGAAGCAGATGTTTCTGTTAAACTTGTTAAGGAAATTTCAGATGAATTAAGAAAACAAGGAGAGAAAAAATTAAAAGGCGTTGAAAAAAAAGAACAAATTATCAAAATTCTGCATGACAAACTAATTGGAATCCTGGGAAAAGAAGAAGAAATAGAGATAAAAAATAAGAAAAAACCTGTTAAAGTTTTATTATTAGGATTATACGGTGCGGGAAAAACAACTACTATAGCAAAGCTAACTAATTATCACCAAAAGAGAGGGCATAAAACCTCTATGATAGGTTTAGATGTTCACCGTCCGGCAGCACCTGAACAATTGGAGCAGTTAGCTAAACAGCACAATTTGAAAGTATATATAGATAAAAATCAAAAAAACCCGGGAAAAATTTATAAAAAACATGAAAAAGAGCTGAAAAAACAGGAAATAATTTTTATCGATACAGCAGGAAGACATACCCTGGATAAAGGATTAATAAAAGAAATAAAAAATCTGGGAAAATTAATCAAGCCAGATTACACTATTTTAGTAATGCCTGCAGATATTGGACAGGCAGCAGGGGACTTAGCAAAGCAATTTCAGGATGCACTGAATATCAATGGAGTCATAATAACAAGAATGGACTCGACAGCAAAAGGTGGAGGAGCGCTGACAGCTTGCAGTGAAGTAAATGCTCCTGTTTTTTACATAACTACTGGAGAAAAGATAAATGATTTGGAAAAATTCAATCCTGAATCCTTTTTGTCAAGACTTTTAGGCATGGGAGATTTACAAGCTTTAATGGAAAAAATCCAGTCAGTTCAGTCTCCTGAGAAATTAAAAGAGAGATTAAAACAAGGCAAATTTACAATGGATGATTTTCTTGAACAGTTGAAAGGAATGCAGGGTTTGGGCCCTTTAAGCAAGGTGATGGATTTAATTCCTGGAATGGGAAAAATGAAAGATAAAATGCCGGAAAACATGCTGGAGGAACAGCAAAAAAATATGAAGAAATGGAAAGCTGCAATCCAATCAATGACTCCTGAAGAAAAAGAAAATCCTGAAATTATAGAAAAACAAACCTCTCGTTTGCAAAGAATAGCAAAAGGCTCAGGAAACACCACAAGAAATGTCAGAGAATTGCTAAGTCAATACAGCTTAATAAAAGACTTTGCAACTTCAGGAAAAGATTTTGAAAACATGGATATAAGCAAATTGCAAAAAGGTGGCTTGGGAATTTCTCAAAAAAAATTAAGAAAGCTCGCTAAAAAATTTAAAGGCATGAGGTTTTAAGCAGCAATAGCTCTTCTCAATTTTTTAAATATTGAAACTTTTTTAGATAACCCTCTGTTTACAGCATCTCTAAACCCTGAGAAAACAGCAAGATGTTCTCTTCCTTCCCTGCTCATTTTGTTGATGAGTCCTCTGCTTATATACCTTGCATGTTCAGCAGCATAACCTCCTCCGCTATGAACAAAACATAAAACTCCTTTAGTCTCTAATTCATCAAGGATATCATAAAACGTTTCAGTATAACCCTCTCCAGAAGAATGTATTTCAAACTGTGGAGCAAACAATCCTAATTGGTGAACTTCAGATTCATCAAGAATAGGATAAACAGATTTATCCGAGTTAGTTTCCCTAATGCAATACTCTTGATTTCTCTGTTCAGCCAAATGTTCTATATATATCCTTTCTATTTCCTCTGAACCAATTCCCTTTTCATCCCACAAATATATATGTACCCTTTCTTCTTTAAAAAATAATTACCTAAGAATTTTTAAACTTATTTATAATAGGTTATATATCATGGCAAAAATAATACAGCAGGGAGCAGAAGCAATAATAGAAAAATCAGGAAATAACATAATAAAAAACAGAATAAGAAAATCTTACAGATTAGAAAAATTAGATAAAAAAATAAGAAAATTAAGAACAAGAGCTGAAGCAAAAATTCTTAATAAACTTCATAAACAGATTCCAGTTCCAAAAGTCATTAATTCTAATGAAAAAACCAGACAAATAACTATGGAATTTATTTCTGGAAAGAAATTATCCGAAAATTTGGACAAACTAAAAAATAAAAACAAAATAATAGAACAAGCAGGAAAAAACATAGCAAAAATGCATGATTTGGGGATTATTCATGGAGATTTAACAACATCAAATATGATTTTAAAAAACAAACAAGTTTACTTAATCGATTTTGGATTATCGTTTCATTCTAAAAGAATTGAAGATAAAGCAGTTGATTTGCATTTATTAAGACAGGCACTAGAAGCTAAGCACTATAAATTTTGGGAATCTTTATTCAAATCACTAATAAAAGGATATAATCTGAAAGATAAGGAGTTAATTCTAAAACAACTGAAAAAAGTTGAATCAAGAGGAAGATACAAGCATTAGCATGGAACTTCCCTAAAAAAACTAGTAAATGGGGCTCAGCAAGAACCCTTCTTGTTTTTTCATCTAAATTTTTGGGAGTGGAAAAAACTCCTACTAATCCATTAGAATGCAACTCAATTTCACTAGAATATCTTCTACTTCTGAGATGCTTCATCATTGAATTAACAGATTTATCATTCTGAGGGATTTCCCATTTGATTACATAATCCATAAACAAAAAATTCAAAAAAGATATGTAGATATATTATAACCGAATTATTATAATCAGAAGTATGCATTGATAGTCTAAGCATTAAGCTTATAAATATTAAATCTCTAATTTAAAAACACAGCCCCGTAGTACAGTGGTCAAGTATTCTGGTCTTTGGAACCAGTGACCCAGGTTCGAATCCTGGCGGGGCTATAATAACATAATGATAATGTGATTGGATGAGGACCTAAGGTTCGACGAGCATTTTCAATCAGACAAACATCAGTTTATGAAATATAACTGATTGTAAGTGCGAGAACTGGCGGGGCTATAATAACATAATGATAATGTGATTGGATGAGAACCAACAACTCAACTCCAAATCCAAAAAGTTTTATCCTCGATAAAGTTAAATAAAACACAAGATTTAAAAATAATAACCATAACTTTAAAATATGGAAAGAAAAACTTCTGCAAAAAAAATATCTGAAAACGAAATAGAAAACCTAGTTGTGGATTTAGCTAAAAAAGGTTTAACAGCAGAAAAAATTGGTTTGGTGTTGAGAGACCAGCACGGATGGCAAAAAGATAAAACAAAAGTAAAAATATCAAAGATATTGGAAAAAAATGACTTATATGTTCAACCTGATATATCTAATTTAGAGCAAAAAATCTCATCATTAAGAGACCATATGGAAACTCACAAGCAGGATAAAAAGGCAAAAAGAGAATTAGTGAAACTTGAAGCAAGAATTAAAAAACTGAGAAAAAAGTTAGAATAATTACCAATTTTTAAATAAAAAATGCTTAAACAAATAGAGGTTATTAAAAACAAATTTTTAAAAGCAGCAGAAGACAAACCAGTAAAAATTATCAGCCATTATGATACTGATGGAATAACTTCCGCTGCAATTCTTTCAAGAGTCTTAGCAAGATTAGACAAGAAATTCTATGTAAAAATAATAAAACAATTTCAGCCAGAACTTATTGAAGAAATTGATGAAGCTCAGGTAACCATCTTTTTGGATTTAGCTACAAATTATTTAGAAGAGCTAAAAGATTTTGAGAATGTATTCGTAATTGACCATCACGAAATACCTGGTAAAATTCCTGACAATATAAATTTCATAAACCCTCATCAGTTTGACGGACAGGAAATTTCCGGAGCAGGGCTAACATATCTATTTGCAAAAGCTATTGATCAGGCAAATAAGGATTTGGCAAATTTGGCAGTAATAGGCATGATAGGAGATATGCTGGATAAAAATGTCAGCAAACTCAATAACCAAATTATCAATGATGCAGAATTGGTAATCAAAAAGGGATTATTATTGTATCCTGCAACACGCCCGTTGAACAAAGCTTTAGAATATAATTCATCATTTTTTATTCCCGGAGTTACAGGAAATTACAAAGGTGCGATTGAAATATTGAGAGAAGCAGGGATTAGCAAAGTTGATGGCAGATACAAGAATCTTATAGAAATTGATGAAAAAGAAATGTCTAATTTAATAACAGCAATAATGCTAAGAAGAGTTGGAAAAAAAGTAGAAGATATAATAGGCAAAATATATCTAGTTAAGTTTTTCAACAAATTAGAAGATGCAAGAGAATTATCAGCAATGATTAATGCCTGCTCAAGACTCGGATACAGTGAAGTGGCGCTGTCTTTTTGTCTTGGAAGTAAAAGAGCATTAAAAAAAGCTGGGGACATTTATGTGAGTTATAAACAACATATAGTAGAAGCATTGAATTTTGTATCCCAAGCTGAGAAAATAGAAGGAAAAGATTTCATCATAATAAATGCAAAGAAGAAAATTAAAGATACAATCATCGGGACAATAGCAAGCATCTTATCAAATTCAACTAATTATAACCGAGGAACGGTTATAACAACAATGGCATATGCAGGAGATAAGATAAAAGTTTCTTCCAGATTAGTGGGAAAAGACGGAAGAAATGTAAGAGAGATTCTCGAGTCAGTAGTTGAAAAACTCGGAGGGGAATGCGGCGGCCATCCATTTGCTGCCGGTTGTCTGATTGATAAGCAAAAAGAAGAAAAATTCCTGAAAATACTGCAAAAAAAACTGGAAATCGAACTAGTAAAAATTTAAAAAACCTCTTGGTTATACTTCTTTATGAAAAATAACAAAAATAAAGGCAAATTTATAAAAATTGAATGCCCGGAATGTAAAAATAAACAAATTATATTTGGCAAAGCATCAACTAAAGTAAAATGTAAAGAATGTAAAAAGAAAGTATTGGAATCAAAAGGAGGAAAAGCAAAAATCAAAGCAAAAATCCTGGAGGTGTTAAATGACTAACCTAGAAGAAGGAGACTTAGTTCTATGCACTGTAGACAGAATCTCGGGAACAGTGGTATTTGTTAAAATAGAAGATGATGGTGAGGGCTCAATTGTAACAAGTGAAATTGCTCCGGGAAGAATCAGAAATTTAAGAAATTATGTTGTTCCGGGTAAAAAAATTGTCTGCAAGATTTTAAGAATTAATGAATCAGGAAATATTCATCTGAGCTTAAGAAGAGTTTCAGATAAAGAAAAAAGAGAAGTAATGGAAAAATTTCAAAGAGAAAAAACAGCGCTAAGCATATTAAAATCTGTTGCTGGCAAAGAAGGCGGAAAAATTGCAGAAAAACTAAAAGAAGAAAAAGGAAATTTATTTGATTTTTTGCAGCAATGCAAAGAAAAGCCTGAAAAACTTGAGAAATATTTTTCAAAAGAGCAAACAAGCAAAATATGTAAAATACTGCAGGAAAAAAGAGAAAAGAAAGTTTCAGTAAAAAAAGAATTCCGGCTAAAATGTTTCCAAAGTAACGGATTAACAAAAATCAAACAAATTTTGGAAAATAAAAACATAACTTACTTAGGTTCGGGAAAATATTCTATAACAATTGAATCAGAAGATTACAAAGATGCAAACAAGCAAATGAGAGAAATTTTAGAAAGTATTGAGGAGAAATCAAAAAAAGAAGATTGTGAATATATAGTAAAGGAAAAATGAAACTCAAAAGATGCAAAAAGTGTGGAAAATACACTTTAAAAAAAGAACATTGCAACGAAAAAACTTCCCAGGCGGGATATAAATTTATTAAAAAATCAAAATAAATTTCTTTGACTGTTTCCCATAACTGCTTTTCCATAAACACCATCATATCCTGGTTTAATACTGAGTTTAGCTTCTCGGTTTTTCAAAATCATCTCAATTAATTTTCCGTGTTTAGGAATTGCTTTCATAAATTCATTCTTATCAACATTCAACAAAATATTAAATTCGTTATCAAATTTTTCAATTAATTTGTTATAAACATTCCAGACAGTTTTAGTTGAAACACCTGAATTTTCTACTAATGAAATTATCTCATGTAAAGGTAGTAATTTGTAATATTTTTTTATTTGTTTAGATTCTTGGTCAGCTAACTCTTCAATCCTGTAATCAACCCCAATAGTTAATTTTTCTCCGCATTTAGGACATATCCCCTTCATTTTCTTTGTTTCTTCAGGACAGCAAGAAAATTTGCATTTTCTATGTCCGTCATAATGATACCTCCCATATGAAGGCTCAGTTTCAATTGTAGCTAAAAAAGAATTTTCTCTAATCTGCTTTATTATCTCATTGTAATTAACATTTTCCAAATCAAATATTGTTACTTCTCTCCCAATTCTCCACGGCCAGAAACTATGCAAATCTGAAAAACTTACTACAGATTTATCGTTTAAAAAAGAAAATTTTCTTAACATCTCGGGATCTGCAGAAATTCCTGATTCAACTGCATGGATTTTATTTGATTTGTCTTTAAAACAATGCTTTAATGAATCAAAACCACCCTTTGAACCAAATATCCCGAACCAGGGAGTCATGCAGTGAGCTGGTATAATTTCAATTTTATCATCAATTTTTTTCAGCTCATCAACTAATTCGATAGAAGAAAAACCGAAAATAGGCCTTCCATCATAATCTACTCTGCCCTTAGATTTTAAAAAATCAATAATTTGCAAAACAACTTCTTTATTTGGAGCAAACAAAACATGATGAATTCTCCTTCCTTTTCCGTCTTGCGAATACATTAAAGAAATTTCAGACTGCCACAAAAATGGAAACCCATCTTTTGTATATAATACTCCTTCTCTTTCTTCTAATTCATCTAATTCTTTAAACCATTCCGGATGCTGGAAATCTCCTGTCCCTAACAAATCCACCCCTTTAATTTTTGCATATTTTTCCAGATTATCAATACTTAACTTAGAACTTGTAGCTCTTGCATATTTACTATGAACATGCAAATCAGCAATAACTCCTTTGTTTATCATTTGAAATTATTAAAATAGAACTTTATTTAGTCATCTATGCATTTTTCTGTAAATAACTACAGAAACAACAAAAATAACTGCTGTAATCCCAATTATGATTAAAATCCAAATCCAGACAAAACTGCTTTCTCCTTGTATTTCTTCCTGTTCTTGTTGTTCTGCATCCTGCTCTTGTGTTTGTTCATCAGTTTGCTGCGTTTCAGTCTCAGTTGTATCACTAACATCTTCGGCAACTTCCTGGGTTTTTTCTCCAATCAAAAAGTAGCTAAATGAATTTAAACTAGCATTATAATAATGGTATAATGTGTCTTCCCCTGCATTTTCTAATGGAATTTCATTCCATTTTCCATTAACTTCATCAAGTTTGTATAACGCAGCATCATTTCTAGTTAAACCGTTTTCAGTTAACCATTCCCTTTCAATTCTTATTGTTAACACAGCTCTTTCCAATTTGTTTTCCAGATTTTGTTCATTAATCTGTAGATAATTATATACTTTTCCAGTTTTATTTACATTTATAGATGCAGGCTTATCCTCATATTTAGTTACTTTTATCTCAACATTTTGAGCTTCATTCTGAACTTTAACTTCAATTTGTTTTATTCCAATGCTCCAGTCAAAATTTTTCATAACTGTAGCTGCTCCTGCACTAATTCTTGTCCATGTCTGTTTTTTATATTTGTTTGATGAACCTCCGCCACCCCCTCCGCCAACAACATTGTTGTTGCCATCTCCTCCATCGCCAGAACTTGGAACACTTGCAGAAATACTTGGAGCAACACCTGAAAAATGAGGTATTTTCATAAACAAATAATTAGAAGTTGTATTAATATAGCATGGATTTACACTTAAATCATTTGAAGTTTTATTGCAGTTCACTCCTGCTTCAGATAAGAAATCTCTATATAAATCAGTATTATTGTAATCTATATACTCATCACTCAAGTTCAAATCAGTATCCCCTCTAGTTTTGTTCCAGATAACATTCCAGTCTTCATCATACAACATTGGAATGGATAAATTGATATCAGCAGAATCATCAACAACTGTATCTATATAAGGAATTCTTATTACAGCATAATCATAAACATTTGACGGGGCAAATGAACCAAATTCCCATACTTCCTCTAATAACCCTGAACTTGAAGAGCTTGATGAAGAATTATCATTCATGATTGAGTTCATAGGAGGCTGTTTAGCTGAAAACATGTCAAAATTATAAAACAGGATTCTCACACCTGAACTGATTAAAGTCATCTCCATATTTATTCTTCCGGCAACTAAAGCTTGTAAAGGATTAAAATCAGTAGCATTCATGCTTGTAACAACGCATGACTCAGGAGCATCTAAAACATTGCATGAACCAGTGTTCCTTAAAAATCTCATTTTCATAGGAATATCTGTAACATTCATTTCTTCTATTTGTCCGGATGCATTGACTTTTCTCATTCCTGCATCTCCTCCCTGCATTGTAATAATCTCAATATTTATAGATGCATTACTCAAATTTAGTGTTTTTTCAATCGGAGGTGCTTGATTTGGGAACAGTCTAATGCTTCCTGTTGCTCCCTCTATCATAGGAGCATAAAATACTCCATTAGTCAATGAATTAACAATGTAATGCAACTCTCCATAAGTGGAATGTTTAAAATATAATTCAACATGAGGAGTATCCTGTGTTACTGCAGCTCCTGATGAATTAACAATATTAAATTTTATTTTTGATGTGTTTACATCTCCTTCAGCAGCATAGTTTCCATATAAAGGTCTTAAAGTAATATTAAATTCGGTATGGTTATTAAATGTCAAATTCTGGAAAGCTCCGACATAATATCCTGAATCATCCTCAGAACCATTAGCACCATACATCTCAATTAAATAAGTTCCGTCAATTAAACTGATATTATACCACGCTAATTCTCCAGGACATCTTGCATCTCCATAATTTAACTGTTCTATATCTATAAGATTAATTCCTCCATCATCTGCTTTTACTGGAGGTACAAAACCTTCCCAAGGCAGCAGCTTAGGCATTATTGAAGTAATATTTGTTACATTTGTTTCATTTCCAGTAACATCAATGCATCCATATAACTGATACTCGTTAGTTGTTAAATTAAACTGAATATCAATTATCTCTCCAGCTGTTGTTGGTGAGATTGATGAGACTGATTTAGGAGGTGTTGGACATAAAGAATCATTCATAAAATCTCCATCACATAAAGGACTAAAACCAAACGCAGAAGGATCTCTTAAAACCATAACTGTGTAATCTCTATTTAATGGAACATATACATCTTTTTGCAATACAGAGCTTTGAAAACCTGATTCAATAGGAAACCCATTTGACTGGCTCATTACTTCATACCCAAACCTCTGGCTATCAGTTTCATTTTTTGCTGTAATTCTCAGCATAGCAGCAGGCTCTAAGTAAAAAGTAGTTCCATTTAAACTTGGAGGACGCATAAATACAGGCATTCCAGGAGGAGAGGGCATTGTATAAAATATTTCCTTGGGAAAATCTGGAAGTGATGAACTGATTTTTGAAATATTTGTTTGAGCTGTTTGGTTCTCAAAATAAAGAATTTTAATTTTATACATCTCTGAAGAGCCATTTAACCATCCAAAATCAAAATGCCCGTTTGAATTAGTTAATACTGATGATTCCAAAGCCTCATTCAATGCTCCATTTAGCCCAAAATTCATCTGATACATTGAAACATTGGCATTTTCTTGAAAGCCTCCGGTTTCATTTTTTATATAGCCTGAAAATTCAAAATTAGAAACTAATTTAATTGTTGTATCATTATATTCCCCATCTAATCTTGTTATGTTAACTAAAACATTTACACTACCAGCCATTCTTGGATTTAAACCAGCAGTAAAATTATGAGTTGAATCAGCTCCAAAACCTGATTCGCTTAAATTCCATGTTAAAACTAATCCCTGCCCCATAGGTAGATTATCAGTTGAAAATCCTTCTCCATCCATTGCTGCAGTAGTAGCATTGCTATCACTTGAAAAACTCATTCCCATAGCTCCTATACCTGAAAAAGTAATCTTTACCTCACTTATATTTGCATTTGAACCAGACTCAGCAGTTATTGAAAAATTAATCTGATTATTTACAGTTCTGTTAATATATACTGCATCCTTTGTTACTGCAAATGCTGCAGAAACAAAACTCATTCCCATAAAACTAATTAAGAATATTAGAATAATTGAGATAACTAAAAATTTTGCAGCCCTCATTTTACCTCTTTTTAATAACTAATATAGAAACATTTCATTTATAAACATTCCTATTTCAACAGTGTAAACAAAACATTTAAAAATGAAAATAAATTACAAAAACAAATTACAAAATGTCAGAACAACAATCACTAGTTATAATAAAACCAGATGGCTTGATTAAAAGCTTAACTGGAAACATTTTAACAGCTTTGTCGGAAACAAAACTAAGAATAGTCGGAGCAAAAATTGTTAAAATAACTCGGGAATTTGCAGAAAAACACTACCACGAATTATTGCCTGACTTAGTTCAAAAACACGGAGAAGAAAAAGGAAAGCATATTTATGAATCAGTTTTAAAATATATTCAGGGAGAGTTTCATACAAAAAGAGTTTTAGCATTGGTATACCACGGAGAAAATGCAATTAAAAAGATAAGGGAAATAGCAGGAGAAACTAACCCGGAGAAAGCTTCTCCAATTTCTATAAGAGGAAAATATGGGAGGATTCATTCAGAAACAAAAGTTTTTGAAAATGTCATTCACTGCTCAGATTCAGAAAAAAATGCAGAAAGAGAAATTAAACTATGGTTTTCTCCTTCTGAAATTACAGAAACAATCTACAAGACAAAAAAAACCAAAAAAGAACAGGAAATTCTTATCTGGGATTAATTTTATATTCTGTTAATTCTTATCAAGGGAGAGTTCATTAGCCCAAAGAAAACTATGGGTTGTCTCATGCTCCCATAGTTCATCCTGGATAGAACATTTCCTTGCGGCAAAACTTGCAAAAAGATTGTGACCGAGGTTCAAATCCTCGTGGGGGCGTTGAACCCTAGGACCTCAAGAATTCTGAAAAGTTAAATTCTTGATGGCACTCAAAAATCATTGATTTTTGATGTTAAGACACCAACATAAACCGAATAATTTAGAGCTATTTTGGTTCAGTTTTCTAACGGAGCGTTGAGCTATTTAGTGAGATGCTATTTTGGGGCAATAAACTATTAGGTAAATTTATAATATTAATTAATTTTTACTTAATATGATAAGATTGAGGGATATTATTAGTTGCCGAAGAAAATAATAAAATAGTCGGTGTTTGTTTTGGAACATACAACAAAAAAGAGAATTGGGCTGATTTATTAGGTTTGGTTGTTCTGCCAGAATTTAGAAAGAAAGGAATTGGTAGATTATTAGTTAGAGAATTCGAGGAATTTGTAAAGAAAAACAAATTAAAAACTATTGATTTATATGCCGATAGGAAGCAGAGATCATTATTTAAAAAACTAGGTTATAAAGAAAGTAGAAATTATACTGCTTTCAGAAAAAAATTTTAAAAACCAAAACATTTAAATACTACAACCATTTATAATGAGTTATAGGGAGTTATAAAAAATGTCTACAACAATACAAATTTCAGATAATGTAAAATCTGTTTTAGATAAAATGAAAATGATAGAAAGAGAAACCTATAATGATATTATAGAAAGAATGATTGAAGACGATTTGGAATTAAATGAAAAAACAAAAAAAGAAATAGAAAAAGCAAGAAAAGGAAAAAGTATTTCTCATGCAGAAGTTAAAAAAAGATTTGGTTTATAATGTATAACCTAGAATGGAAAGAAAATGCTCTTAGAGAACTTGAAAAACTTGAAGGTTCTATGGCTCGGAGAATTATTAAAAAAGTTGATGAATTGTCAGAAAATCCATTTTCTAAAGACATTAAGAGATTAAAAGGAAGTGATGATTTTAGATTAAGAATAGGGGATTATAGAATTATTTTTGCTATTAAACAAAACGATATACACATTCTAAAAGTTGGGCATAGAAAAAATATTTATGACAGATAATTGAGGAAAAAGTTGGGATTGTAATTCTTAAAATTAAGTAATCGTGGGGGCGTTGAACCTAAGGTTATAAACAGAAAGATTTATATACTACTTATAGTTACTATATAACATGAAGAAAACAACAATACAAATAAATCTTGAAACACTTAAAAGATTGAAATCTCTTAAAAATATGGAAAGACAATCTTATGATGAATTGCTAAATAATCTTATAGATAACTGTGAAGAAGAAAGCTTAGATGAAGAGGAAATTAATGAGATACAAAAAGGTTTAGAAGATGTTAAAAGAGGAAGAGTATACCCTATAGAATCTATTGCAAGAGAATTGGGAATTGCTCTTAAATAAAATGTTTCAGATAGAAATTACTGAAACAGCAAAAGATTTTCTTAAAAAATTGCAAAAGAAAGATGCTGAAATTATATTAAATAAGATTTACTCGATTAGAGAGAATCCTTATAGATTTCTTAAAAGATTAAAAGGTGAAAAATTATGGAGATTAAGAATTGGAGATTATAGAGCAAAAGTCGATGTCATTGTTTCTATGAACAAAATTATTGTTATAAGAATAGGATATAGAAAGAATATTTATGATTAATTTTTGATTCGCAGAGGAAAAAGTTGGGAAGTTAATCCTTAGGACCTCAAAATTTTTCAGATTTTGATGGCACTCAAAAATCATTGATTTTTGATGTTAAGTAATCGTGGAGGCATTTAAATCTGATTTAAAGTAATTAAAGAAAAGCCCAAAATATGCAGGTTTCTATCTAAAAGAAGGGGTTTTGCAAAGGATAAAATTGTGATAAAAAATTTGTTCTTTGAAAACATTAAATGCGAAAAAGGTTGGACAACGTGGACATGGGTTGGTATAATTTTGTTATACTAAACCATCATAAATGTTTCTTCAAACCATCGACCAAAGATGTTTTATTTTCAGCTTCAATCTCTTTTTTTAAGTTCTCCCTCATTTCTTCTATAAGTTCTCCACCATAGCCTTCAAGTTGTTTCAATTTTTCCTCAGCAGTCCCATATAATATTGGACCACCCCATTCTGATTTTCCCCCAATCACCTCTCTTGCTTTTTCTTGTTCAATTCTATTTAAAAGAAGTGTTTTAGATTCGGAATTAATATCTCCCCCATATTTATTAATTATTTCAACTAAATAACTTCTAGCCCCTTCAGCATCATAAATTTGACTGTTATATGTACTTGCTTCAATTATTTTATTTATCTCCTCTTTAGAAAAAGGCTCGTTGCTTTTGAGTATCTTAATCTTTGTTTTACCAATTATCCATGAGCGTGTCTTTTCCATTGAATTTAAAACAGATTCTCTTATTACTTGAGGAAATTCTTGATTTATGAAATCAATTAATTTAACCCTATCATCTTTATCCTTCCAAATCCATTTTGAAGTATCCACTCTTAGGGCCTGAAATTTTCCAAGAAATCCATAAGGAGTTAGATCAACCATTAAGGGGATTATCTTTTTTCCTTCATTGTAAGCAATCCCGCACTCTTGGTCTGTCCATTTGGAATCCTCGAAGTTGTTAGTCATCATAGGAATAAATATATCACATCCTTTCAAATTCTTAATTATCTCTTCCTCCCATGCCCTTGAGGGTTCAATTGAAGTGTGAGCCAAAAATACATTCATACCAAACTCCTCTAAAAATTCTTTTAGTTGTTTAGCATTATCATAATCCTTCAAAGAATAACTTAGAAACACTTCAAGTATCTTTTTTGCATCATCTTGCACTTTTCCAATTTTCTTTTTGCCTGCCCCAGTAAGATAGAAATGGTTTTCCTCATTAGGATTTGTTTCTATAAAACCATCCTCTAAAAATTCCTTCATCAAATTTGCCCCATAGACCTCTCCAAATTCGTCAAAAACTTCAGTAATATATTTTCCATTTCTAAAGAACTTCAAATCTTCTAAATCCATAGAATTTCCAACAATTATGTGATTTTAAAGGTTTTTACCCTATAACAAACCTCTATTTTTTTGGTGGTGGATTATTTATTCCTTTGAGAACCAACATCTTTGTCACTTTGTATATCTCATTAGTAAACTCTTTACTTATAGTTTCAATTAGCTTTGCAATATCTTCAACTTCCATGTCTTGATATTTCTTATCCTATTCTTTAGGATAGTATTTGCCGTGTTTATTGAATTGAAATTTTTCAGATTGATAGTCTAAAGGGACGTGAACAAACAAATTTTCCTTTTATATCAGTATCTGAAAAAACTTCCATAGTTTTCTGGTTTAAATTCTTTTCTGTAATCTAATATAATAATTCTTAAAAATAAAATAAAATATTATACTGGATAAAAAAGAGAAAATGGAATACCAAATTAAAACTCCTGATGGAATTTATGAAGCAGTAGTTTATGCAAGAACTCAACCCAGAGAAAAAGATAAAAAAGAAGTGGTGGTAAATATAACTGATAAGGAACATTTTTTATCGCGGCTTGGCAACATACATCCATTTCTGGAGCAGTTCCAGAAAACTCCGGATAACTATCAAATAAGTTTATTTAAAGAAAATGTTGATTTAAGAAACTCGCGCCCTATAATAAGATTAATAAACTTATATCCTCCTCAGATTCAAGACAGAAGACTGAAAGTCAGAATAAAAGCTGAGCAAAAAACTACCTCCCCATTATATAGAAGCAACCGAGAAATAATCACTAATGAAGTCCTTACTGAACACTCTCTTAATTTAGAAACAAGAACTTTAAGTCAAACAGTGTTAAGAAAACAATTTAAAGGAAAGCAAAGAAAAGATTAACTATGTTTCATCTTGCAAACCTTCTTTTGTAATAAAGAATATGGTTTCATCATCTGGCAAGTTAGGACTATCGATTAACTTTGCGACTCTTGAACCTTTTTTACCTCTCCTTAAATAGATTCTATAAGTGCTGGCGTGTCCAACTATGTTCCCTCCAATAGGAGTTGTAGGATCTCCAAACATCATAGCAGGATTTGCCATAACCTGATTAGTAACATAGATTGCAACATTATACTGCTCAGCCAATTTCATTAAATTATGAATATATCTGTTTAATTTCTGCTGCCTGTCAGCTAGCTGCCCTCTTCCGGAATACTCCGCTCTGAAATGAGCAGTAAGAGAATCAATAACAACCAATCTTATTGGTTCGCCATTTTGTATCATCTCTGAAACTTTCTCCAATAATAAAATCTGATGATCTGAATTAAATGCCCTGGCAACAAATATATTTTTCAAAACTTTTTCAGAATTGGCTCCAATTCCCTCAGATAACTGATTAACTCTTTCAGGCCTGAAAGTTCCTTCAGTATCAATATAAACAACTTTCCCATTAGCCCCTCCTTTATCTAAAGGCAACTGAGCATTAATTGCTAACTGCAATCCTAATTGCGTTTTCCCGCTACCATAAGCACCAAAAGCCTCAGTAATCGATTTTGTTTCAACTCCTTTGCCTCCCAGCAAATTATCAAAATTCTTGCTTCCGGTAGTGATATATTTTATTTCTTTCCTTTTTTTCTGAAATTCCAATCCGTCAGTAAAACCTAGATTCATCATCTTTCTTGCAGCCTGAATTGCTTTTCTTGCAACTGCCTCGCCAACTCCCGCCATTTCAGATAATTCTGACGGAGTCATAACTGCCAAACCCATTAAATCATAAATCCCTGCATCTTTCAGCTTTTTTGCTGAACTAGGCCCAATGCCTGGTAAGTCAGTAATTGAGTGTTCTTCTTTTTCTTCTTCTTCTTCTTTTTCTTTTGTCTTTTTTTCAGCCATTTGAAACTTTTTGTTTATCTTCTTTTAAAAAATCTATCATTTTATCATGCCCCCTAATCGCAGTTTTATATACAGTTCCTCTTTCTGTTTCTTTTATTCCCAATCTCACAGATTATCAATATGAAACCATATAGCGGGGTTTTCTTCAACTGCAACAACCTCATAATCATCTCCTTCAGTTAACCCCAATTCTTTTAATCTTGTTGCAATAACAATTTACAGGTAAATGCTCAATATCATCTATTATCCTTAAGATAATTGCTAAATCTCCATTCCCTGCTTGTCTCTGCATCTTCAAAAATATAGTTCTTTGTTTATAAATATTATTTCTCTCTAAGCTATACTTTATTTTATACTAATTTAATAAGAATATAGCTAATAAAGCATCCACAACTATAAAAAAAATAAAAAGGGACAATTCTGAAACTTTTCCTGTTTTTAGTTTACCAGAAGAAATTTTCTTATAAGGCCAAAAAGGATGAACTCCTTCAACAGTAAAGCTATCTACTAAAACATGCAAGCCATAACCAAGAAAAAAAGGTAAAGCGAAAATTGAAGTAAGAGGAAATAAAGATAAAATTAAAGAAATTAAAATTGCAAAAGTAAAACTATGGAAAACCCCTCTGTGTCTGGTTATAAATTGAATTGGTCTTGCAATTTTCTTTTTTCCTAATTTAGAAAAATAACAATCAACATCTGGCAGCAAAGTTGCTATTAAAGTCACAAAAATAAAAGTAACTTTATAATCTACATGCTTGATAAACAGCAGCATAGCAAAAATTGCAATTGCAATATGAGTTCTTGACATCATTTTAACTCTTTTGTTAGATAATTTAACAAACTAAACTTAATAAATTTTTACCTATTGAGAATTTTGTTTTTATAATCTTTAAAATTGTAGTGTTTGTGTTTTTGCTTTATATTATAATCTCCCCAGATGAAGCAATCCAATACCCCTTTCCTTTCTCAATTTGACTGGGACCGATATATTTTTCACCATCCCATTCATATATGGCTAGTATTTCTTGCTCTGTGAGTAAATCTCTATCATCAATAAATCCGACTAAGTTCCATCCTTCAGTTAAGCTAATTTGATTATTTGAAACTAATTCTCCTGTTAAGCTATATGATTTTTCTGATGCTAAAGCAATCCAATAAGCTTTTTTTGGTTCTATTGTTTCAGGGATAACATACTTAGAACCATCCCATTCATATACTACTAAAGCATCAGGAAACACATCATCAGCATTTTTATTTTCTAAATCTAAGTAAACTGAAACTAAATTCCACCCTTGTTGCAAATTAATATTTTGAATTATGTTTGTTTTATTTATGCAAGCTCCATTAGAACACCCATTTTCACATAAATAACCTCCAGAATCAGCAAAACTGCAGTAATCTGCAGAACAAACATATTCCCATAAATAATCTCCTTCGCAATAATCTTCGGAATTTCCCTCTGCATCTTGACAAATTCCTTTAACATAATAATTTTTCCCAAAATCTGAATCATAACATTTATCTTCAAAAGGAGGCTCTCCAACTATCAGCAAATAATCATCATGATTACTAGCGGAATAATATTCATTTTCATCAACAACATCTTCATAATCTATAACAACTTCCAATAAATGAACCCCTTTTTCAGCAATTAGATTTGTTGAGAAAGTATAATTTCTAGGCTTATTAGAAATATAACCAGAATTATTTATTTGCTCAATTCCTCCAATATTTTCAATTTCTTGCTTTTCTTTTAATTTCCCATCATAAAAAAATGAAACATTAAATGCTCCAGAATCTTTTTCTCCGTAATTATAAATAACTGACCTCACTTCTAAGTTATCGTTCTCATCTACAATTGCATCAGAATGTTTTCCATTGATTTCTACAGAGATTAGTCTTAAATTAGGAAATTCTTTAAAACCTGTTGTATTAGAATCAAAATCCAGCATATTGTAAACAGAGGTATTGTAAGAGAAACTTCTTGCATCTCCGATTCTTCCATAAGAATAAAAATAAGGTATTGTAAAATAAGTTGTTCCGGGATTGTCTGCATTTCTGATTTGAGAACCTAAAAAATAAATCTCAATAGTTTGGTTATCTCCTGGTTCCAAAAATTGATAATTCTTTCCGTATCCTACCCAATTATCCTCTCTGGCTAACTGAGAGCCTAATCCATATTTCCCAGCTCTGTTAACCTCAACTCCTGCTTCTACAATTAAATAATCATACTTGCCATCATTATTAAAATCAACAGCTCTGTCTGAAAAATTCCCATTAAGTTCAACAACCTTCTCAAATTCATCATAGTCATACTGCCCCCCATTATAATCCTCAGTAAAATGCACTAGTTTATTGCTGTATCCGTACCCATATTTATATATTCTCAAGTTTCTTAAATCAAAATTTCCAGAAATGTTCTTAATGTTTATATCACTCCCTAAAACAGGATAATTGATATTATAAATTCCTGTTTTTGTAAAATTAAATATTCGAGAATGGTAGCTTTTTCCAAAAATTGTCTGGTTTTGAGCAACATAACCATAAATCCTATATATTCCTGGCTCGCTAATATTAACTTTTGCTGTAAAAATCAGATAATCATCTTTTCCATCTTTATTAATATCATAAGCATAATCTAAAAACTGATTTGTGAATTTAGCAGGCAAATCATCAAAATCTTCATGATTATACTCTGAAGTGTTATATGCGTTTAACAAGATATCATAAACATATCCTGCTCCATAATAGTATTTATAATAACTAACTGAAGATAAAAGAAATTTTCCAGTTAAATTATGATTTATTATATTGTACCTGTTAAAATAAAAAGTAATTTTATTTTTACCATAAATTAAATTAGCATGAGCTGAAATATAGTCAATAGGAACTGATTGATTATAAATTAAATAACCTGAAAATGTCTGTCCTCCTTCATAAATCGAATCTACCTCAACTTCAACAGCTACATAATCATATCTCCCATCATTATCAGAATCATATCCATAATCATTAAAATTCTCTCCAGTAAATTTAATAGGAGAAACCACTAAAAATTTAGATAATTCATTGTCTTCAAAGAAATCATCTTCATTTATAATTTCAAAACTGATATTTATTATGCCCCCAATATCAGAATACCAGGAAAAATTAATTGTAACTGAATTATTTTTTTCTAGATAATCGATTGTCTTGATTTCTTCTTCTAGATCATTTATTTTAAACCTAACTTGTACATCTGATTCATCATTTTTTCCATTGTTCTCAATAATAACAGGAAATTCATAATTCTCCTTAGGTTCTAATATCCTAGATTCATTAACTAAAACTGATTTTAATTGTAAATTATGTTCAAGTCTTGGAATCACATAAAAAGAAGTTTCTGGGTCCCCTAATAAATTCAAACCATAATACATCCATCTTAATACTCTTGATGAATCTTCGTTATAATAACCTCCCATAATCCCTCCAATATTATCTTCTTTGGAATCCTGATTAGCTAATCCTAAATTTGTTTTTCCCTCGCTAAAAATAGCATCCCAAAACTGCCTGTCAAATCTTTGCGAAGGCCCGTCAGTGCTGTCCCTCCTTCCAAAACCATATCTTGAATTCATAATTGTTGCAAAAGCTCCATGTTCTTTAACAACAAAATTCTCAGCTAGAGAATCTGTTTTTGAAAAACACCCCGCATAATTCCAGTTATCAAAACTTCCCGGATAACATCCCTGGGAATAAGCTAGAAAATATTTCTCATTAGTTAGCATATCTAAATTAGTTTTATTATACTCCTCCCAGCTGCTACAATAAGTGCAATCTGAATACAAGTTATGACATAATTTCATAACCATGTTGCTTGAAGCATGTCCTAAATGATTTATTGCATGAACATTATTATTCATTTTGTCAATTAATTCTGTGTATTGCCAGCAATAGCTATCTCTTGGTCCTCCATATCTGCATTCAGGATAATCTGCATCATATAAAGTATCAACATAATAACCTGATGGAAATCCTTTAGTAGTATAATTATGTTCAGACGAACCCACTCTGATTTCCTCTTTTGAATTTTTGCCATATTCTGCTGGTTCTCCAAATCCTAAATACTCTCCTCCCAGCAATGCTTTTTTTAAATAACTATCAACTTGTTTATAATCTGAAGGCTGATTCATAGTAAAGTTCTCGTACCAGATTGTTTTTCTTACAAAATTCTGTACCTCTTCAATAGAATCAACAGGGGCTCTTCCAACATAAACCTCAGCAATTAAATCTATTTCTCCTCCATTTTCTCCATCCCCGGGTTCAGCAAAATATCCGTCTTTATCATAATCTAAACTTCCATCTAAATTTGAATAATAATTATCTGAAGGAGAATTGTCTCCTGAATAATATTTATATCTTGGATAAAACAACCTAACCGGAATAATATTGTCTCCGGATTCTCCTCCAACATCTTTTCTGTCTGCATCTCCTCCTAATAAAACATATTCAACTTCCCAGTTTTGATATGCAAATTTAATAAAATTTCTTATTCTTGCTTGAGTATCATTATATTTTTCTACATCACAACCATCTCCGTATTCTCCCCTGCAATCAAATGCAGAATCCAACAAAATATCCTCTTTTTTTACTATTCTGGCTTTTAATCCTTTTTGCTTTTTCCAGTCAATTAACTCATTAAATGAATTTTCTCCATTATAATCTGCAAATTCTGATGAAGTAATAATTATATAATCATATTTTTCTGTTGAATCAAAATTACTTTCAGAAGATAAAGTAGAAATTTTATTATAAGAAGGATATAAGTCTGCTTGCTCAGGATTATCCACCATCAATTTTAATTTTTCACTATCTTTTTCCAGATTTCTCAGATTGTCTGATTCATCTGATTGTAAACTTAATGAATCTCTCAGATATATTTTTATTTTAATCTCAGGATAATAATAAATTTCTTTTGTTTTAAGATTATATTGTAAAGGATACAAATTGAATAAAATCAGATTATATCCTCTGAATTTCTGAATTTCAAAATCTGGATTTGCTTTCTCGGGATAATTTTCTAAAGAATAAATTTCAGAATTTTTTTCCTGTGGGGTTATGTTAATTTCTCTACCTAGATAACTATAGGGGATAAACTTATCTCCGTAAGCTATTTCATAATCCCCAATAAACTCCTTATTTCCACTTGTTTCAATTTTTTCAACTCCCTTTCCATAAGGAACTATTAACTTAACAGTTCTGTAGGGTAGATAAGGATTGCCTGGATCAGCAACTAACTCAGTATTATCCAAATTAGGAATAAAACCTTTTTCAGTTTTTATCATTTCAGGCACGTCAAAAAAATAAGATTTTTCCATAACCTGATTAAAAGCATAAAATCCTGTAATTGATGGATTGATAAGCAAAGGGATTATTAGAAAAAAAGCTAAACCTAAAAAAAATAAAATCACAATTAAATCTCTTTTAATCTCTTTTTTCATACCAACCTAATGAAATGATACTTAATAAATTTATTGCCCTATAGGATTAAATGTTCCAGAACTATTTATATAAATCCAATAACCTTTGTCTTTTGTTAAAACACTCTCACTAGCAATAAGTTTATATCCCTTATCAAATTCAAATATATTTTTATAGTCTAAATTAGAATCTGCAAATAATTCATTAATCTTACTATCTTTTGAAAATGTCCCAAACAAATTCCACCCCTGATTTAAATTAAATGAAGGCCTGGTATACGGAGATGACTCTCCTGATTTTGTATATCCATTTAAAGATCTCTCAAATCCTTGCTTGGTAAATAAGACATATCCTTTTCCAGGTTCTATTGTTTTTAATGAACTTAATCTAGGCATATTTCCATAATATACCTCCCATTCTCCCCCATAAGAATAAATTCTGTTAATTTTATCTAATACTCCTGAAAAAACATGTTCAATTGAGTTATTTTCTAATATTAAAGGTATTGAAATAAAATTAATCCCGGCATTTGTTTGCAAATTATAACTCACTAAAGATTTACAACCCAAACTATCAATTTCCATGTTTGGAGAACAAGCTCCTTGAGTAGAATCATCTTTTGAGCAATCACTATTGCAAACACCATTTGCAGGATAATCCGCATAATTATTTCCTATGCATGCATCATTAGGGCAAGAAATATCTTCATTAGATTCACATTCAGCTCCGCAACTTGTTACATCACAAGCATGAGTAAATTCATAACTCCCTTGAGTGCATGCATCTTGCTCTTCATCACAAGTAGAAGTAAATGCTGCAGCAGAATCCCATGTAAAAGGATTGTTATCGGGATTATTCGAACAAGTTGCTATTTCGGGAAGATTATATTGAGAACAATCTTTATTTGGACCTACATTAATACATTCTTCACTTTGACACTCATCTGCTCCATTGCAATACAAACCATCGTCACATGCTGTTCCATCAGCTTTTCCAGTACACTGCTCAATTACTCCGCACCCATCTCCGGAAAACAAATCTGGCCTGCACACTTCTCCTTCAAGACAATTAGCATTATTTTCTACATTCTGGCATCCTGATAATTCATTACAAATATCATCAGTGCAAGCAATCCCATCGTCACATGCTTTATTATCTGGCTCGTTCTGGCATCCATTTATTGCATCACAAGAATCTAGTGTGCATGAAATACCATCATTGCAATCTAATGGTGTTCCACTTAAACAATCTTCAGTTAAAGAACATTTTTCTATTCCATTGCAAGCATTATTATCATCACAATAAGAATCATCTGCAGTATTTTCACAACTATCTAATTCTTCATTACAACTATCAACTGAACATGAAATGTCGTCAGCACAATCTATTGAAATTCCCTCCTGGCAACCCCCTTCAACACAAGTTTCTGCTCCATTGCAATACAAACCATCGTCACACTCCTCATCTGATACGCAACCTAACTGCATATACACTCTATAAACATCAATATACTCTTTACTAGGATACAATCCCTCAACTATAAATGAATTTTGAGTCAACATATCAATAACAACTCCTGTAGGCTGATCAAAATCATCGAGCTGAACTAAATCTAATTTTGAATAACCTTGCCCAGGAGGAATCCAAGTAATATTCACAATCTCATTAGGGGGAACTGAAATTTTAAATCTCCACTGCTTTACAGAATCAACAGATTTGATATTTGTTCTTAATGTCTTTCTACCAACTGGATAATTGATTTCTTCAAAATATACATTATAAAAGCTTTCTGGAGGCTCTGGGGGTGGAGGCGGCTGAGTTTTGTCAATTTCATCGTCATAATCATCTGTAGCCTGGGAGTCCATTCCAAAAACCCATGCATCCTGATATACCCCATTTCTATAAACATCCATACTTATTTCATATTCATAAGCAGAAACATAAAGCAAGCTAATTAAAATAAAAAAACCAACAAGCACTATAAATGCAACGCTTTTCTTCCTCATTTTTCCTATTTTTATTATACTTTCTATGTTTATAAATTTTTATATTATAATATCCCCAGATGAAGCAATCCAATACCCCTTTCCTTTCTCAATTTGACTGGGACAGATATATTTTTCACCATCCCAACCATATATTGCTAGTATTTCTTGCTCTGTAAGTAAATCTCTATCATCAATAAATCCGACTAAGTTCCATCCTTCAGTTAAGCTAATTGGATTATTTGAAACTAATTCTCCTGTTAAGCTATATGCTTTTTCTGAATCTAATTTTAGATTTTCAAATTTTAGCTGGTTTTGTTTTTCTAAATTTAGCATCAAAAAACTCTGTGTGTTGCCGCATGCCAAGAATCCATGATTCTTGAGAGAGTTGGTTTTTGCAATGTATTCCTAGTATAACCAGGATTAATGAATTTTTTCTTTCCCAGGCATTAGGATATAGTAACAAATAAAAACCTTAACCACATTCAAAATAAAATGATAAAAGAGTTAAACAAATTACAAAGATTAAAAACACAGTTAAAATTATATAATAACAAGTCTGTGAAAAAATTTTCTTTAAAGGGTAAACTGCAATTATTAAAAACAATTTCATATCATAAATGGCAATATCATAATGGTAAAATTGTTTTTCATTCAATTATGCCTCCTTTTCCTTCTCAAGCATTTGATAAACAAATGATTGCTATGTATAATCTTGCACGAGGAAAAATTACCCCCACAACAGTCCATTTTTGCATTACAGATTCTTGTAGGTATAACTGCTGGCACTGTTCAAGATTTGGAAAAAAAGGAAAAAGCATCTCTCATGAAACAATTAAAAAAACAATTAAAAAGTTATTGGATGAAGGTACTCTTATATTCTCTTTTACAGGCGGAGAACCCCTCTTGAATACAAAAATTAATGAATACCTGGAAATAATTAAAAAAAGTAACGCATATTCTCAAATTTTTACAACAGGCTTTTCCCTTGATGAAAAAAAAGCTAAAGAATTGAAAAATTCCGGATTATATTACCCAATTATCAGTTTAGATCACTACACGCCAGAAATAGTAAATAAACTGAGAGGTCACCCAGATGCATTTAATAATGCAGTTTCAGGAGCAAAAAATTGTATAAATGCTGGAATGTATACAACTCTCCAAGCAGTAATAACCCCCCAATTACTTACAAATAATGGGATATGGAAATACCTCAACCTAGCTAAAAAAATAGGAGTTAATGAAGTAAGATTTTTAGAACAACTTCCATGTGGAAAACTAATTGGAAATGAAAAATTAGCCAGAATAAAATATGAAAATGAAAAAATAACAAAAGTAATATTTAAAGCTAACAAATTAATAAATTTTCCAACAGTTATCTATATGCCTTATTTTGAATCAGAACAACTTTCTGGATGTGTTGCAGGACAACTATTAATATATATAGATACTCAAGGAAATGTTTGTCCTTGTGATTTCGTTCCTTTATCATTCGGAAATGTGAAAAATGATTCTTTAAAAAACATACTGAAAAAAATGAAATCTGTATTAAATAAACCTTTATCTGATTGCTTATGCAAAAGAATTTCACCCCATATTAAATACTCAAAAAAATTTCCTCTCTCATCTGAAAGAGCATTAGAAATTTGCAAGAAATGCCGGGAAAAAAATTTAACTGAATATTATAAAAATTTAAAATCAAAAAAACCCCGAGTATTATCCCTCTTAAAAGGTGTGGTTTGTTCGGGTTTTTAGGATACATGAAAATTCAAGAAATTTTCTGCCTCTAAAATTTTGGAAAAATTTTAGTTGATCCAAAACCTCAGAAATGTAAACTTCTGATGACAGTCAGAATTTAAAAAATTCTGATGATAACAATTAAATATACTGAAACCGCCTCCTAAAGGATATGGTTTCGATTTATGGACATGAAAAAAGAGTTTAAAACAGAATTTATAGATAAATGCAGTGAATCTGAAATAAAAAGAACACAAGAATTCAGAGATTTGGAGAAAATAAATAAACTTCTCAGAACATCAAAAAATGTTATAAAAATTATCAAAAAAGAATTAGAAAAATCAAACAATAACTCTTTCTCTCTTCTGGATGTGGGGTGCGGCTCAGGAGATGTTTCCTTAGAAATTGCAAAATGGGCGAGAAAAAATAATTATAAAGCAAAAATAGAAATAATTGATATTAATCCCTTAGCAATAAACCTTGCAAAACAAAAAACAAAAAATTTTTCAGAAATTAATGTGGGAAAAAAAGATATTTTGAAAAATGAATTCAAAAAATATGATTTTGTACTGCTTTTGTTTACTTTACATCATTTTAAAGAAGAAAACATAATTAAGTTATTAAAAAAACTAAGCAACATCTCAAAATCTAAAGTTATAATTGAAGATTTTATAAGAGATTTTCTGTCATATTATTTTATTAAAATAACTAACCCTTTGTTATCTTTTTTAATTTCCAAACAATCAAAAAAAGATGCACTGCAATCTGTAAAAAACAGTTATACTATAAAGGAAATTGGACATTTTCTTAGATTAGCCGATATTAAAAAATATAAAATAAAAAGGAGATTGTTATTTCATAAATTTAATTTAAGGATACATAAAAATTAGTTTATTTCTCTAATTTTTCAATTAGTTTATCCACATCAATTTCCTCAGCATTATTGATTGTTAACTCTAAGTTTTCATACATCTTGTTTTTTCTGATTACTCCTGAAAACCTCATCTCTTTACCCATTAACTCATCTCTTTTATCTTCAAACCCTGATTCTAAATCCTGCATTGTCAAACCTAAATTCTCTATCTCGCCAGAAAAAATAACTGAACGAATATTTCCTGTTCCGTCATCTAATATTAAGTTTAATAAAGCTCTTTTTTCCGGAACAACTTTGCCATGCTCTTTACACTTGCTTCCTTCAGCATCTTTTTCAACCTTTTTACTGCATTCAGGACAAACCTCAAAAAATCTCGGTCCAAATATCCTAACTATAAAAGCTCTTATTGTTATTGACTCTCCCTGCCTAATTTCATTTAATCTCTTCTCTTTATAAGTTCTTCCTGTGATTACATTTTCTATTTTTTCCTGGCTCTTCTTTATATCTGAAAAGCTTGTCAAATGTACTTCTGAATTTCTTATACTACTATTTTGTATTTCTACAACATCCCCTTCTTTTATTTCTTCATTTTCAATTAATGCTATATGATTAGTATCCCATAAAACACCTCTCGTATTGCCAGTTTCGTCTGCAAGAATAAAATTAGCTACTTTCCCTTTCCTTCCATTTTTATCATATTCTACAACAGGAAATAATCTGGTTATTTTTCCAATAACATTGGCTTTTTTCATTCCGCTCATTAATTCAGAGATTTTCATAGTTTCATTATCAAAATTAATGCCTAATTCAGCTGCCACTACCTGAGCAGCTCCTTCTTTACTTATCAATCCTGATAACTTAGCTCTTTTTGCCTCAATTTTTCTCTTAATTTCATCTTCTCCTAATCCGCTGCTTTTGCTTATTCTTTGAATTAGTTTGTTATAATCCTGTATCATTTTCCCTATTTTTATAAATTAAATAAAAAAACTTAATTTATAAGTATTGTTATACTAAAAAGAATAATACTTCTAATTGTCATTTTTTATTATATAAAATATTGCATCTATAAAATATTGCTCATTAATCAGTCCGCTCATAACTCTTTCATTTTTCTATCAGACATGCCCCCTTTAGGCTATACTCTTATAATCTCTTTAATCCCCAACTAACTCTTAACAAATTTTATCAGAATCTCTCTTGCTCATCTCTCTTGTCTTGCTAATATGTCCCAAGTATATTTTAGTTTTCTTTTAAAAATCAAAAAAAACCGGTGTGTTACCGCATGTCAAGAATCTATGATTCTTGAGAGAGTTGGTTTTTGCACTGCATTCCGGATATAAGGTTCTGTATAATTAAAAGGTGATAGCTTTTAACTAGATTGTGATTCCCTCTAT
>CAZQGH010000009.1:0-33169 GCA_964592915.1 Candidatus Woesearchaeota archaeon
TCTTTTTTGGTATTTAATAAATAAGAGGTGGTCCTTTTATAATAAACTTTCTACAGAACTGTGATAATAAAAAAATTTATATACGATTTATTTTTCTAAAAAATATGGAAATTGAAAAAAAGCATGAAGATTTAGAAGGACGGGTTATAGTTTATTCTACTTTTATTCCATTAAAAAATGATGAAAACAAAGACAATTTAGATAAAATGGGAATTTACCCTGGAAAAATATTTGCATTATACGCAACTACTGACCTATTAGATTTTGCAGCTAAAATAGGTATGCCTGAAGAAACAACAGAAAAAATACAAAAAGAAATTGAAGGACATATTGATGATGTTTCAACTTTTATTGCTATTAAAAATAAAAATGCCTCTCTAAAAGAAGAACTAAAAAAAGATTTCTTCCATTATTTGCTGCTCCTCTGTCTGACTTTGATAAAATTGCTTTGTCTACTGCTGAAGAAGACCTAATTAATATGGGGGAATATTCAAGTCCTCAAAGATGTGGCAAATCTCTGCATACAGGTTTAGAATACTACATGCTTAAATATGAAGAGCAACAGATTTTTAAATTGGAACACACAAACCATGGAGATGCTGAAGAACCTCTCCAGATAAGTTTTAATGAGGTGGGAGAAGAGAAATTCAGCGAATATTTACAGAGAAAATATATTTCCCCTATGATATATGCTTTAGATAAAGGAGATTTAGATGAATTTAAAAAATTACAGGCAAAATTTCTAAGATTCAGTAAAGACAGTCCAATTAAAAGAGATGTTACTGAATTAGGTATATCAATGAGAAAAAATGGAACTTCAAATGGAATTAGATTATATGAAGCATATCTAAGGAAAATAACAGCTATAAAACGAGAAGATTATGAAAAAGCTGCTCAGGAAAGAGATAAAATTTATCAATTAAAATCTGAAGATGAATAACAAACAAATAATAAATTCAGGATTTTACAATCCAGTTTATGCTCAGCATGTAAAATCAGACAAACTTTTGTTAAAAAGAGATGGACTAGATGCAGATAAAAAATAAATAGCTTATTGTTCCAAAACTAATTCAATCTCATTGTTGATTTTATATAATTCCTCTTTTGCAATTATTCTTAATTTGATTGTCTGAGCATTTCTATCAATTCTCAGATTTTTAAGATGTATAATTCGTCCCTCTCCATAATCAATATCACCAACTTTGAAATTTTCTGTTTTTTCTCCTGCAATTATTTCTAAGGAAATATTGTCAGCAAATGCTAATCCCTGATTTTTGATTTCAGCTTTTAATGTTAGATAAGAACCTTTTTTGACAGCATCAACTTCTTCAAAATATAAATCTGGCAACGATTGAATTGAATACAATCTTTTCAATTCATCAGCAATATCATTAGTTAATACCTGATTGCAAAATGTAACATTATACATAATACTTTCTTTATTATCTGAGTGTTGAAATCCTAAGACATGCAATAATTCATGTAATTCAACATTAAAATCATCGCAATCTGATCTTCTGTAAAACAACTGTAATTCCCCTTTTTCAATCACATAAAATAAACTTGTGTTTATAACTCGTGTAGGACCTCCTTCTCCTGCAATATAATAAGGTTGTAATTTTTCCCTTTTTATCTCCTTGCACATAATGCTAATTTGTTCTTCTCCTGAAGCTTCCACAAAATCTACTCCAGTCCTTAATTCAATTTCAGTTAAAGCTTGCTTCATTTTACTGTTTTTTTCCTCAGAACAACTGTCACTAATTTTATAACTGATTTTTTTATCAGGAAATCTCATGTTTGGATAATATTGGAGTTCTCCAGAAAAACTTGATTGGTTTGGATTTGCTTTTGCTACATTTCTTTTAATTAGAGGAATAGCCTCAGCTGAATAATCTAATAGGGCATAATATAAATAATACAAAGAAACAAATAAAGCTATGAGCAAAAATATAAATACTACAATCCCAATCACCCTATTATTGCCCTTTTTATATATAAACATAAAAAGTTTACGATAAAAAGCTTTAAAAATATACTGAAATTAGAATTTTCATACAACCACTAGACTTATAGTGTCCAAGAAATTAATGCCCTGGTGGTGTAATGGCTAACATCGGACCCTGTCGCTAATACCCAACTTTCTTTAGAAAAGAAAGTTTGGTGCTCAAAGAAACTAAATTAGCAGAACGGTCCAGCCCCGGGTTCGATTCCCGGTCAGGGCGTAGTACCATTTTGTGATCTGAGGGGGAGCTTTTCTTGAAAATCTACAAGAAGTTTATAATCAGAAGGTTTATATAGTATACCTTCGTATACTAAAGTATAATGACAACAACAATAAAACTTAATCCAAGAACAAAAGAAGAGCTTGATAGCTTTAAACAATATAAGAATGAAAGCTATGATGAGTTAGTTAGAAAACTTTTGTATATAGCAAAAATGTGTAAAAAAAATCCAAAATTAAGTCAGGAAACTATCCAGGAAATAAAAGAAGCCAGAGAAAGGATTAAAAAAGGAGAATTCTATACTGAAAAAGAAGCAAAAGAAATCCTTGGCTTATAAAATGTATAAACTTATTTTTGACAAGAAAGCTTTAAACCAGTTAAATAAACTTGATAAAAAAATTAAGGAAAGAATTTGGAATAAATTGCAACAATGTAAAGAAAACCCATTTAGATTTCTAGAACCTTTGGTAGAAATTGTTGGTTTTAAATTAAGGATAGGAGATTATAGAGCTATAATTGATGCTGACAAAAAAAAGAAAATTCTGAAAATTTTAAGAGTTGGCCATAGAAAGAATATTTATGATAGATAATCTAACGAGCAAATCTTTGATTTGTGAGCTATTTTAGTCTCGGTTGCGGTCAGGGCGTTTGGAATTTGTTCACATGTTAGGGCGTGTCTTTACTTAAAAATCAGAAGGATATTTTTCAAGATAAGCCATTACTACTTTATCTAACTCTGATTCCTCAATTTCAGGATCTCTATCCCAAACCTTAAAAATTTTCTTTCCATTAAACCAGGTTTTAATTAGTAAATTTTCTTGCTGAGACTTTCCAGACAATCTTAGAATTGTATTGCCCATAAGAGCTTCTTCCTTTAAACTTTTTTCATTGAGGGGGGTAGTTTCCACAGCATCAATAAGATCTTCTTTACTAAAATCTTCGATAAAGTAAACTACCTGCACCATAATAGAATTGTCGGCTGATTTGTACTCTGCATCATTTCCTCCTTTTCTTGGCCCCTTGATCATCGTATCTTCTGAAGATGAACCAAAAAGAATATATTTATCTAAGTGGTCCTTGACATACATAATGTCCCCAATATGTTCTTTTATTATAAACAAATAAGGTTTGGTTATATCTGAGGGGTATATTTTAAGGTAAGCTTGAGCTAATTTGTACACCTTATCGTTTTTTGAAGAACTAGAAATAAAAATAACTTTATTTTCACTACTCCACATAATTATTTCCTCTCCCTGGTAAATGAAAGAATATACAAAGACATCTTTTTTTTCTCGGTCCTCTAAATTTTCTGCTATATCGTTTCTGGACCAGGAAAGATTATTAGATTTTGAATCCAAGAAATCTTCTATCAAATCTTCTTTAATATTCTTTTCATAAGCTTCTACTCTTACTATTAAATTATCTGAATAATCTGCAGAATAAACAGGAATACTTGCAAGAGATTCTTCTTTTAATAATCTATTTTCTTGAGATATTTCATTGGTTTTTATGTATTCTATTCCATTAATATTGCTTTCAATCAATAACGTTTCCTCGTCTGCCTTTTCCATAGATATTTTAATTAAAAAATATACACTAATAGTTATCATTATAACAATTAAAAATATAAGAATGAATTTTTCCCATCTTATTTTTTTTGTCTGATGTATTTGCTCTTCCATTTTCTTCTTTTAATTAATAGCAATGGTATACTTAAAAATTTACCTCTTAACAATTGTATAGAATAAACAGAGCTTGTATCACTTTTGATAGGCACTCAGTCAGGGCGTTTTTGGACTGCAAGTCCAAACCTGGAATCAAAAAGATAAACTAATTCTGATTGTTCGGTTCACGAGAGATTTCACGAGCAGTAATTAATTAACAAAAATAAGCGAGTGGAATCAGGAGGAGGTCAGGGCGTATACCCTTTTTGTGATCTGAGGGGGAGCTTTTCTTAAAATTGAAAGAAGTTTATAATAGAAAGAAATTAAAACTTATCTAATATTGGTTCTTTATGAAAGTTAAGGAATTTAAGAAGAAATTAAAAAAGTATAAGAAAAAAGATATTATTATAACAGATCATGCTGAACTTAGAGCTATGTTTAGAAATATAGATTTGGAAGAAGTTAAGCAGAATATTCTCAATCCTGAAAAATTAATTTTTGTAAAAGAACAGAAAGCTAAGAAAATAAACGAAAAGAAATATGAGTGTTATTTTGCATATTCAGATAATTACTGTCATAAATATGTACTGACATTAAATAGTAAGATTATTATAGTCACAATAATTAATATAAATAGAAACTGGCAAAAAATAATTGAAGGAAAATGAAACAATTCAAATACGATTATGATAAGGAAAATGATGATTTACTTATTTATTTAGATAGTAAAAAATCAAAAGGGTCTATAGAAATGGGGAATTTTGTTTTTGATTTTGATGAAAAAGAGGATTTAGTTGGCATGGAAATTTTTGATGCTTCCAAAGTTCTTTCAAAATTAGTCTCAAAATTCTTAAAATTAACTAAAATTAAGGAGTTAAAAGCTGAAGTAGTTAATTTTAGAAATATGGCTACAATTCAAATAACAATAACAACTGAGAAAGAGAAAAATACTGCAAATATAATTATTCCTAGAATTAAACAAGAATCTAGTCCTGCTGTTAATTATTAATTATAAATAAGTTAAATTTAAAAATTCTGAATCTTGCTTGTTTTTGAGGTGGCCGTAAGGACTGCGTTAGAGTTCTAGGAAATTAAGATGAATGAATATCAAGCAACAATACAATATATGAAAACTCTTAGACAATTCTATAATGAAAGAGGATTAATTGGAGTTGTTAAACCTGAGATGGCTACGGATTTGATTTCTCTCCCACTTGAATTAGAAAAATTAGGGACATATACTGTGTGGCTTTTTGATGTTGGTGGAGATCCAGTTGGCTTTGAGCAACTTAGGGAAGAAAATAGCGAGTTTGACAGAATTAGAAGAAAAGCAATACTTAATCCAACTCTTGGTCAATTTGATATTGGAAAAGTTGCAAGGACAATAGGAAGAGATATCTCACAAGGAATTAGATATCTTTTATCTTGTTGATTAATAATATCTAAAATTCTAAACCTACAAGAAACTTATAAACTCAAATCAAGAAAAGTTAGCTGAAGTGACAGATTGAATAAAAAGTTTTAAATAGTCCATAGCATTATAGTAACTATTAAGTCCCCGGTATGGTCTTCGGGCAATACCGGGTTTCATATTCTACAAAATGAAAAGCAAGGCGGTTATTTTTATTGATGGTAATAATTTATATCATAATTTGAGAGATATGAAAATTAAACCAGGGAATATAGACTTTAGAAAATTGGCTAGTTTTGTTGTAGATCATTTTAAATGTTCATTAAAAGAAGTTGGATATTACAATTCTGTGCCAGATATTAGAGATGGCAAGGAACTATATTTTTCACATTTAAGATTCATTGATAATTTAAAGAAAATACCTAAATTTACTATTCATACAAGAAAATTACAAGTTCATTCTACAAAAGAATTGTTAAAAGAAAAAAAGGAATTAATTGATTCTATGGATTTATGTAAAAATTGTAAATCAATAGTAGAGACAAATATTTTAGATACAATTGGTCATGTTAAGAAAAAAGAAAAAGGAATTGATGTTATGTTAGCTGTTGATTTAGTTGAATATGCTATTAAAAATAAAGTTGATTGCTTAATTGTTTTTTCAGGAGATGCTGATTTTATTCCTGCAATGAACCTTGCTAAAAGAAATGGGATTAAAGTTTTTAGTGTTTCTTTAGCAAAGGGGTATTCAAAAGAACTTAGAGAGAAATTCAAGTTCTTTGTTATCGGCAAAAATATGATTTTAGAAAATTGTTTAAAATAATCAACTCCTATACCCAACAATAGCAAACTATCAATAGCTCAAATAAATAAACTACAAGAAACTTATAAACTCAAATCAAGAAAAGCTACAAGAAGTTTAAAACGGAAAGATTTATAAACACCTGTTAAATATAATTAACATATGTTAAATATAATTAACAACTTAATTCCTTTTTTTGAAGATTGTTATAGAAGAATTAATGTTAGAGAATATGCCAAAATAATTAAAGTTAGTCCTCCAACTGCTTCAAAAATACTGAAAAAATATGAGAGAGAAGGTTTATTAAAAAAAGAGGAAGATAGAGGTTACTTATTGTTTTTTGCAAATAAAGACAATAAAGAACTTATTGATTTATCAAGAATTTATTGGAAAAATAAATTAGATAAAATAACAAAAGAGATTGATAAAAAAATGATAAGCCCAACAATAATACTATTCGGTTCGTTATCCAAGGCTGAAACTAAACAAGATTCAGATATTGATTTAGCTTTATTTGGAGAAAAAAAGAAAATTAATTTTAAAAAATTTGAAAAAGAGTTAAAAAGAGAAATTCAGATATTCTGGTTTAAATCTATAAATGAAGTTAAAGATAAAACATTATTAAATAACATAGTAAATGGCTATACGCTGAAAGGAGAATTGAAACTATAATGGACTGGAAAGAATGCTGGAAAAAGAGAATTGTCAAGGAAATAAATAGTGATGAAAATTTAATAAAATCGTTAATTGGTAAAAGTGAGAAAAGAAAAAAATCAAGCTGATAAATTAGAAATAGATGACATAACTGCTTCTTCAAAATTATCACTTGCTTATGATTCTTTAAGAGAACTTTTAGAAGCGTTATCAGTTAAACACGGATATAAAATTTACAATCATGCTTGTTATACGGCTTTCTTAAAAGAGATTTTGGATAAAAGTAAAATTGGGGATGATTTTGATGATATTAGAATAATTAGAAATTCTGTAAATTATTATGATAAAGAAATTTCAGTTAATGAAGCTAAAGAAACTATTAATACAATAAAAAGATTAAGAAAAGAAATTTTAAAATTGTTAAAAGAGTGATTATAAATAAACTACAAGAAACTTATAAACTCAAATCAAGAAAAGCTACAAGAAGTTTAAAACGGAAAGATTTAAATACTTCTCACAATTATAGATGTGTATGAATATTAGTAAAGAAGATTTGCTGAGAATTAATAAGGGCTTTGGGGGAAATCTAAGGAGTGATTCAAGCATAGATTTTGCAATAGATAAGCAAGACAACAAGAAATTAGGAGAATACAAAAAATTAGCTTACTTGATAAGAGCTATATTAGTAGATCATCCATTTTCAGATGGGAACAAGAGAACTGCAACTTTTTTAGTATTGAATTTTGCAGAACAAAACAATAAACAAGTTGACAGAGAATTATTAATACAACAAGTTGTCTCAATAGCTAAACAAAACATAACTAATATAAGAAATATTGAATACAGATTAAAATCATGTATAAGATAAAATGATATCAAAAAAACAAATACAAAGAATAAAGAAAAAATATGAAGATATATTTAGAATTTTAGAAAAATATGATAAGACTCATAAACTTCCATTTGACAGAGAAAGAATTGACATAACTTTATCAGTTAAAACTATTAATAAGTTAAAAGAGAAATCAAAGAAAACTGGAAAACCTGTTTCGAGAATTATTGAGGAATGTGTTAGTTAAATTTAAAAATAGATTTTTAGTATAACAATATTTATAAGCAATGATTTACTAATAAATAGATGATTGAAGGGCATTATAAAATTGAAACAAAAGAAGATATCTATGTTGAATATAATTCAGAAGGGAAACCAGTTGATGTTTTTGTTACAGGAGAAAAAGCAAAATTTCTAAGAAATATAGCAGAGACAAGAAGAAAAGCTGAGAGAGGAGAACTCCCTAATGTAAGAATAAGTGGAACAGCTTTGGATTCTCAAATTTAAATTTTCTTGAAGATATAACCAAATCAAATAAACCTCTACAAGAATTTTATAAACTAAATAAGAAAACAAGCTGAAGTGACAGAAACAGATGACCACATAAACCTATTCTTCCTAATTTGTGGTCTCCTTTTCTCCAGTCTTTTTATACTGCTTAATCAAAAATTTAACAGTTGGCTCTATTTTATGTTTGTCTGAATATTGCTTTAAACATTGATAATATTCCTGCCTGTCTTCTAAATAAATATTAATCGGAGGGTAATTATTCTTCAGCAAGATAAAATTCAACAATAATCTACCAACTCTTCCATTTCCATCTTCAAAAGGATGTATATGCTCAAACTGGTTATGGATTAAAGCAGCTAAAACAATCGGTTTAAACTTTTCTTTATTTTCTTTATACCACTCAATCATTTCTTTTAAATAATATTCTACTTTTTCTTTTGGAACTCCTTTATGAATTATTTCTCCTTTTGCATTTCTAATAACAACTACCTTATCTCTAAATTCTCCTGCAAAAGACTTAGAACCTTTAAAACAAAATTTATGTAGTTTTTTTATTAAACCCAATGACAATTCTTCTCTTTTACTGTTATTTTTTAAAAATTCTATTGCATCCAAAACATTTAGAGTTTCCATTTCTTCAGAATCTTCAGGTTTATATTTCTCCTGGATTAATTCTTTTACTTCCTCTAAATTAACATTTGAACCTTCAATTGCATTGGTATTGTAAACAAACTCCTCTTCAAATTTCTTCCATTCAGATTTATCCAAATGCTCTATCTTTACTTCAGAAATTTTGTTTAACTTTTCAATTTCTTCAGATTTAAGAGTAAAATTAAATATCTCTGTTTTAATCTTCTTAATTTCTTCTTTAATTTCTTTTTCAGCTCGTCCTTTCTCTTTCTGTAACTCTTTTTTAGATAAATCCTTACCTAAATACTTTCTTATCTTCTTAACTTTTCCTTCCTTTCTGTAAGAATGTGTAAGATAATATTTTATTCCATTCTTGGTTTTTCTTTTTTCTAAAAACATACTTATTCCAGGTGACCACAATTTAAATACTTTTCTATTCTGTAGTCACCTAACCCATATACTCAATCTCGACAAGATTTAAAAATCATCTCCATACAACACAAGTGATGAAGATATCAATTCAAAAAAATAGAAAAGAACGCTCTGCAAAGTCACTCAAATGTATTTTGCTCAGTCAGGGCGTAGTAATCTAAAAGAAAATAAGATAAAAATTCTCTCTTTTACCTATCTTAGTTATTAAAAATCCTTCCTTAACCTTTTGTAGTTGAATCCTATAATTGCCTGCTCTAATCCTAAATTCTTTGTCTTTGTTTTTAAGTTTAATTATGTCCACTCTCTGATTACTCTTAAATTTTTTAAGAACAGTAAGAATCTTCTGTTGTATCCTTGCATTTAATTTATCTAATTGTTTTTTTGAACTATTAGAAAAAAGAACATCCATCTTAGAATCCCACTTCTTTTTCTACTTCTTCGAGAGTTAAAAAATTACCTTTTTTATATTCTTCTCTTGATTTTTCTATATCTTTCTTAGTTTGTTCAGATAATTCTAAATGTGGTTCAACAAAATCCCAAATAACATCCTCATAACTATCTCCTTCTTCCTTAAACTTTTTTAAAGTATTAAGTAAATCTACACTTATTCTTAATGATGTTTGTTCTTGCATACTTAATGTATGCATAATGTATATTTAAAGGTTTCTATTCCTACCAGTTGTAGAAAGTTTATTATAAATGACAACATATTATTTATTAAATACCAAAAAAGAGGTGGTTTAAATGAAGAAGTCCAATAAGTAAAATTGGTTTAAAGAGAATACCTCATTTTACGACGATAAATAAGTTTATGCTGAGAATGAAACCTGTTTGGTTTGAAAAACTGATAAGTGAAATTATCAAATCATTTGATTCTGAGTTAGCTGCTATTGATGGGACTGGTTTTAGTTTGAATAATAGAAGCAAGTATTATTGTGTTGTAGCAGGAGAGAGAAAACAATTAAGAAGAAATTTTCCACGAGAAATTCATAAGAAGAGAGTTATTATTGAAGGAATATTTTCTTCAATGAAAACCCTGGCTAAAGCCCGAGGCATTTTTAAGCCTCAAACTTGGAAAAGCTGCCTTGAAAGGCGAGGCATTAAACCAAGTTTGAGCAATGAAAAGAAAATACGGAGAAGTTATTTATGCTAAGAAATTTAAATCTCAGAAGAATGAATTGTTATGCAGAACTTCAGTATATGATTTAGAACAATCATTAAAAATTCAGTATATGGTTAGTTACTTTCTACAGAACAAAAAGAATAAAAAGTTTTATAAACCCGCTAAAACATATATCTCTGAGCCAGATTAATTTCTGTTAAATTTATTAGTTAATAATTAAAATGTCACAAAAAATACTATTAGTCAGAGGGCAGTATTATGAAAATTTGTTTTCAAGTGACCCTCTTATTGAAGAGCATTTGGAAAGAGCCAGAAGCGAAAATCCTGAAAATGTCCCGCAAATGGAAGTAGTTTATTGTGGAAAAAAAGCACTAGAAAAAATAGGAGAACAAGAATATGAGCATGTAATATTGTGTGATTCAGTAGATTATTCACATTATGATGATTCTCAACAATTGATGAGCGTTTCTGAATTAATAGACAGAATTCATCAAAAAATTCCTATGGAATATTTTGAAATACACGAATCTGGAAATGTAGCATTAAGAAATGTCCCTCCTAGTCAGCTTATTGCATTACTTGAAAACAGGGAAAATACTCCTGTAGAGACTTTATCAAAGGAAATAGCAGAAAGAAATCCAGATTTAATAATAACTCTGCATAGTGCAATACCAAGATATTTATTAAATAATGGCATATTTCATCAACACCTGCCAAAATAGCAACCAACATTTTATAAAGAACTTTCACTTATTTAATATAATCTAATTAGAGAGGTAAAATATAAAAAAAGCTCTGATTGGATGGCTTAAATGGGCATTGATTCTCTTATTAATAGCAATTATAACAGCTATGTTGGGTTTTGGTGGAGCAGCAGGAGTTGTATCTACAATAGCAAAATGGTTAGCAATAATATTTATAGTGTTGTTTATAATCATCATAACATCAAGATTATCAAGAAATGCCTGATTTTACAATCTGAAAATTCAAATAAATAGAAAAATGGAAGGAATAGTCCAAGAATACGATGATGAAAATTCAAAGTGGTTGATTAAAGGAGAAGACGGAGAAATCTACTCTGCATATGAAGATAATAATGAAGAGGAAATAGGAAAAAGGAGATTTAATTTCATTTGGAATTCAGGAAGAAACAAGAGAAGAAAGAAGAGTTACAAATTTGAAAGTAGTGGAAATAGCAGAAAGAAGATGGAGTAGAAGAAAAAGATGTTACGGAAGCAATTCAGGAAAAAGAATCTAAATAAATTAAGAAAACTTAAAAATACTAGTTTATTAGATAAGAAATGGAAGAAGAGGAACTAGCAGTTAAAAGTCTAACTTATAATGGACTGTTTGATTTTAAGCAAACTTATGAATTTATTATAACTTATTTAGAAGAACAAAATTATTTTGTAATGGAAGTCAGGCGCGAATCCATAGTAAAAGAAGATGGCATTCATTATGATATCAAATGTGATGCCTTGAAAAAAATATCAGATTATTTCAGATATAAAATAGGACTGGAGATAAAAGCCATTGTAAACAAAGCAAAAGCAAAAAAAGATAATAAAACAATTGAGATTGATGAAGGAAATATTAATATCACACTGGGAGCAGTAATGCTATATGATTATGAAGATAGATGGACAGGTCCAATTACAAAAATCATGAGAGAATTTTACGACCATTATGTTATAAGAAATAGAATTAATAAATACAAATCTGGTTTATTAAACGAACACGGAGAACTTATTAAACAAGTGAAGAACTTCCTGGCTATGGAAAAATTAACATAATTCTATCCAAAACATTTTTAATAGATATTGAATAATTGAATATACAATTTAAAATAATTAAAATGAGTGATGTAATTCCTGTTTATACAAGAGATGATTCAAAAGATTATCTGAATGTATTAAAAGCAATAAATGAAATTCCCTTTCCTGTTGGAAAAAATTTACTATCTGAATTTTTGACTGGTTCATATACAAACAAATCAGTGATGAAAAATGATTTATTTGAACTGCATAACTTCAATTCCTTAAGATATGAAAAAGAAGAAGTTCTAACTTTAATCAAAAGTTTAATTGCAAAAGGATTAATTAGTGTAGAATCTTCCCCAAAAAACAAGTTTTGGAAAGTATTGCATTTAACAGAAAAAGGAAGAAATGAATTAATTAAACCAAAAGTATACAAGAATAGTCTAAAAAACAAAATTGATTATGATGCTACTGAGATTACAGAGAAAGAAAAAGAAGAATTTGAGAAATATCCAGAATTTCTTTCAAAATTTAATAAAGAGCAGAAAAAAGCAATCATTTCTAATAAAAAAAACATATTATGCATAGCAGGAGCAGGCTCAGGTAAAACAACGGTTCTAACAAAAAGAGTAGAATTTTTAATAAAATATAAAAATGTTCCTTCAGAAAAAATTCTTGCAATAACATTCACAAGAAAAGCCAGGAATGAAATGAAAAAGCGATTAAAAAATTCAGAAATTAATGTAAAAATCGAAACTTTCAATTCATTTTGCGAGAAAATACTGAGAAAATACGAAAATAAGATATATGATGGAAAAGTAAAAGTTGAAGGTTACAGAGAGAAACTCCAGTCAATGATGTCTGCATTAAATTCATTAGGAATTACAATGGAGCAGGCAATAAATACCTATTTCACAGAAAAGCAGATTGATAACAATCAAATGGAGAAGTTAGCAAATATACTAATAAATGATTGTTTTTTTATTTTAGATTATTTTAAAAGTCACAATAAAGAGTTATACGATTTTTCTAAAGATTCAGATAATGAATCAGCAAAAATGATTTATGACCTATGCAAAAAATTAGAAAAAAACAGAATTGATAGAGGATTGAGAAGCTTTACAGACCAGATTTTAGATACAATAAATTTCTTCATGGAAAATCCTGATTTAATTCCTGAATTTAACCATGTTTTAGTAGATGAATATCAGGATGTTAATGCAATGCAGGAAAAAATTATTGATTTGCTTAACCCTGAAAATTTATTTTGTGTTGGTGACCCTCGTCAGTCCATATTTGGTTGGAGAGGCTCTGATATAAATTTTATTTTGAACTTCCCAAAAAAATATGGAAACGCAGAAACAATAACTTTGACAAAAAACTACCGAAGCAATAACAATATAGTAAAACTTATGAATTACTCTATACAAAGTTTAGGTTTGCCGGATTTAGAACATAATTTTGAAAATGATAAACAGATAATACTGAAAAAATTTAATGATGAAACTGAAGAATTTAATTTTATTATTGAAAAAATAAAGAATTCTAATGTTGATAATAGTGAAATATTTGTTTTAGCAAGAACAAACAGACAATTAAATGATTTGTCAAAATTATTGCAGCAAAATCAGATTCCCCATACAATAAAATCTGAAGATGATTCAGTATTAGAAAAAAATAAAGTGGTTTTAGCTACAATCCACTCAATAAAAGGAATGGAAGCAGAATTGGTTTTTGTTATTGGAGCAAATAATCAAAATTTTCCGTGCAAAGCTTCTGATCATCCAATAATAGAGATGATAAAAGTTGAAGAATATGATAAAGAAGAAGAGGAAAAAAGATTGTTTTATGTAGCCATAAGCAGAGCTAAAAACATATTATATATAACCCACACCAATGAAATAACTTATTTTGTAAACAAGGATATGCTGGAGTTTGCAGATAGTTGAATTTGTAATTATCTGATTATTAACAAATTTATGAAATCAACCACAAAAATACTGCTATTAATAATCGCAGCTTTTATTATTTTTATTATTGCTTTTACAGCTTTATCTAATGAAAATAATGAAATTCCTATGTTTTATTGCAATATAGATGAAGATTGTATAAAAGTTCAGGAAGGATGTTGTGGATGTAGTGAAGGCGGAAGTGAAATAGCTATAAATAAACAATTTAAAGACGAATATTTGCAAGAGATTTATAATAATTATGATGCAAGGTTGTGCACTCAGGTAATTTCACAAAATGAAACATGTTTCCCAGATTCACAAGCTAAATGTGTGGATAATGAGTATAAGATAGTAATCGAATACAGATGATTATTTAACTAAAGGGGTAAAACTAAATCCTGGATGTTCCTGAATTTTATTCTCTCCTGACTCTTTTCTGACAACAACAATTTTTTCTCCAACAGGAACAACTAGAATTCCTTTAAATTTCAGCTGTTTTAACAAATTTTTAGGAATTTCATCACAAGATGCTGAAACAATAATTCTGTCAAATAACCCTCCTTTTACAGATTTATGATCTCCGGGGATTATTTCAACATTTTTATGAATTCTTAATCTTTCATTTGCTTTATCTGCCAATTCTTTGATTCTCTCAACTCCCATTATCTCTCCATTAGGAGCTAAATGAGCTAACAAATCTAAAACATATCCAGAACCAGCACCAACTTCTAAAATTTTCTGATTATCCTGTATTCCTGCTAACATTAGCATAACAGCTATTGCATAAGGTTTGGGACTTTTCTCTCCTTTTCCTATTTCTGCTTGCGTGTTATAGTTAAAACTATTACTCATAATATAATTTTCTCTGTTAACTTGCTGAAAAGCTTCAATGATATTCCTAGAAAAATTCTGCTTTTTTAGCTGTATAATTAAATCTTTTTTATTCAATTTACATGAAATCAATTTGTTTTTTAATTGCATTGATTGATTTTTTAGCTGCTTTTTGAAGATTCCAACCAACTTTTTTTGAATGAAAAATCCCAAAATCAGTTGCTAGCATTAACTTAACTTCATGCTCAGTTCTTTTTCCCTCTTTATTCATTTTTTTTACTTCAAATTTTAATTCTTCCAGTTTATTCAAACCAGTTTTCTTCTCAAATAAATCTAAAAATCTGTCCAAATCTTTGTTTATTTCCCGTTTAAACTGCTCATCTATATTATCCTCTATTAAAATCCTAACTTTATCTCCTTTTAATCTCTTTTCTACCATTTAACAAAAATTATTTAATTTCAACATTGCTTTCGTCAGACTTTTCAGCCTTTGGAACCCTAACTTCTAAGATTCCCTTTTCATATTTAGCTTCAGCTTTGTCTGGAACAACATTTTGCATTAAGGGAAGTGCTCTGTAATACCCCTCATAACTTCTTCTTTCACTGTAATAACCTTCTTTTTCAATTTTTTGCTCAGCTTTTTTATCAACTTTCACTTCTATCTTATTTTCACTTACATTAAGCTTAATATCTTCTTTTTCAACTCCTGGCAACTCAAATTTCGCAATAATCTCATTATCAGTTTCTTCTACATCAACAAGAGGAGTTCTTGTATTGATGTCACCACTCCAGAAATCCTTAAAAGTTCTGTTTAATTCATTTTTTAATCTTCTAATATCATCAAACATTTTAAGCCTCCATATAATTTAGTTTATTAAAAATTAGGTTTATTGCAATTGTAATATAATAAAGAATCATTTGTTTATATAATTTTCGAAAGAATATAGTAACTACTATATAGTTACTATAAATCAAAAGGTTTATAAAGTTATAAAATATATAATTTTATGGAAAAAAGAATAATAAGAAAACAGGTATTTGATGCTTCTACAGCAATTGCAGCCTTTTTATTAGGTATTGCTGCTATATTGAGCATATATGCCGTTTACATTTTAATTACTGATTTAACCTGGTTTTTAATATTGCTTGTGTTAGTTGTGATTACTTATCTCATTTTAGTTTTTTCAGTAGTATTGCCAAGACAGGTTATAATTGAATCAAGAAGAAACATAAATCAGATAAAACAAAAAGTCGGTTCAAATTCTGTAGCTAAAATTGAAGAAGATGAATTAGTTTGCGAACCAAAAGAGAAAGAATATGTTGCTTCATCTACATCTAATACCTATCATTTAAACACATGCAGATTTTCAAAGATGATTAAAGATAAATATAAAGAGCAAAGTGATGATTCAAAAAAATTCAGAAAAAAAGGTTATGAACCTTGCTCTGTTTGTATAAAAAGGAAATAAGCAAACAAATTGAAAGTAATTTGATATCATAAAACTTAAAACCCTTTATTTCTTATATAAAATATGGTAGAAAAAGTTCATACAGGTGGAACAACAGAATTTCAATATAAAAAAGGCAAGAAATTTAAATTAGAAAAAGAAAGAGAACAAGCAATAGAGGATGCTTATGAAAAAGCAAGGATAAGAAAAGCCAGAGAAAGAAAAAGAAATCTTATTATACTGATTATCCTGTTAATACTAATAACCCTGGGATTAATCCTTTTTTATACCTAAATATCAAAATGTCAATTTTCTCAGAAATAAAAAAACTATTTCAAAAAGAGCAAACAACTCAAATAGAATTCTCTAATTTGAATTCATGGTTGAAATCTAATAAAGAAAAAAATAAAAAAACGCAAGAAGAAATCATAAAAGAAATATTCAATATAAAAAATCAACATTTAGAGGAATTAAATGAGCAAATTAAAATATTACGAGAGATTAATATTGATGAAATAAAAGCTGAAGATAAAATAAGATTTATTGTAAAAGAAAACTTACAATACTATCTAAACCACCTCAACCAGCTAATTGAAAATTTAAGAGAAATTGAAGAAGATAGGGTAAATCAGCTTATTGATGAAATTATCTCATCAATAAATGAATTTGATAAAAAATCGAAATTAAATTACGAAAAATCCACATTTTTAATTGGCAAAGAATTAGGTAAATCAAGAGAAATAATCTCCAGGTTAATAAATGATTTAAAAAAAAATCAAAGCAGTTATGAAAATCCTATAAATAAAATAAGAATAATAAATCAAATTGAGCTAATATTAAAACAAAGACAGAAAATAAAAAAAGAAAAATTCAGATACGAATCTGAGATTGAAGAGAACAAAAAGCAAATTCTGAATTTAAACAAAAAAATTGAAAGTAAAAATCTGAATATAACTAAAATCAAAGAAAGTCAGGAGTTTAAAGAACAAGAAAAATTAAAAAAAGAAAAAGAAATATTAAAAAACAATCTGAAAAAAGAGTTATTTAGATTGAAGAGTCTAACTGATTTCAAACAATTAACGAATTTTTATCACTCTTTTAAAAAAGAAATGGAACAAATTAACAGATTCAAAGAAAATTTCATATCTGAATATAACAACAACTCAGAAACATTGCTAAAACTGATAAAAGAATCTAAGATAGATAATGAGCAAATTCAAAAAAAGATTGATGAAATAAGCCAGATAAAACAAAACCTTGAATCCATAAAAACAACCTCAAATAATATTCCAGAAATGCAAAAAGAAATTAATGAGCTTAATGAAAGGATCAAAGAGTTAGAAAACAAAAATAATAAATTCACAAATAAATTAGAAAAAACTGAATCAGAATTAAATGAAAATAAATCAGATATTAAAAATAAATTAAAAGAGATTGATATTGAATTGGTATAAGTTTAAAAACAATAATTCTTGAAATTAAACATAGTATGTATAGAAATATTTTTAATTATCCTAGGATTAGTATCTATGCTTACTGATTTCAAGCATTATAAGAACTGATAAAACACACCAAATTATCTGGATATCCCTAAAAAATTATGAAAGCAAAAATGAAAAATAAAAAGCAAACTGATAAGAAAAACAAAATAGAATTAATGGCTCCTGCAGGTGATTTTAGAACTTTGACAGCTGCAGTAAAATCCGGAGCAGATGCTGTTTATTTTGGATTAAAGCAGTTTAATATGAGAGCTTCTGGAAAAAATTTCTCAGTTAATGAACTAGACAAAATAAAAGAAATTTGCAATAAAAAAGACGAAAATGGAATAAAAAGAAATGTTAAAATGTATTTAACCTTAAACACAATTATTTATGACAATGAATTAGAAAAACTGAAAAATCTAATTAAAAAAGTTAAAAACAAAATAGATGCAATAATTTGCTGGGATTTATCTGTTATTAAATTATGTAAAAAATATAAGATACCTTTTTTTATCTCAACTCAGGCTTCAGTATCAAACTCTGAAGCAGCAAAATTCTATAAAAATTTAGGAGCTTCTCGTGTAATACTGGCAAGAGAGTTATCATTAAAACAAATTAAGCAAATAAATAAAAAAGTAAAGATTGATACTGAAGTGTTTATTCATGGTGCAATGTGTGTATCAGTCTCAGGAAGATGTTTTACTTCCCAGTTTTTACACAATCGTTCTGCAAACAGAGGTTTATGTATGCATCCATGCAGACATTCATATATTGTCAAAGATGAAGAAGGAAATGAATTGAAAGTGAAAAATAATAAGATTTTTTCAGCTAAGGATTTATGTTCCTTGCCATTCATAGAAAAGCTGAAAAAATCAAATGCCAAATCATTTAAAATAGAAGGAAGAAACAGAGAACCCGAATATGTCTATACTGCAGTTAGGACATATAGAAAAGCAATAGACAATAAGTTGACAAAAAAAGAAATGAATAAATTATTGAAAGAATTAAATAAAGTTTATAACAAAGGATTTTCATCAGGATTTTATTTTGGTTTACCAACTAATGATGATTTTTCAAAAAAGCAGCATTCATCATCAACTCATAAAAAGAAATTTATAGGTAAGGTATTCAGATACTGGAAAAAACCAGAAGTAGCAGGAATAAAACTAAATACTGGGAAATTAAAAATCGGAGACGACATATACCTAATTGGCAAAAATACATTTGAAAAAACAAAAATAAGCTCTATGGAGATTAATAATAAAAAAGTTAAATCTGTAAAAAAAGGGCAAGAAGTGGGTATTAAACTTCCATACTGCAGGAGAAATGATAAAATTTATTTAATTGAAAAAAGAAAAAATGTCTAATTTTAATGAATATGCATTTTTTAGAAATGAAGAAATTGATAGAGATGAATTAGAAAAAACCCATACTCTCATAACAAGATACAGAGATGATTTCTTGGAAAATCATGCTTTACAAAATGTTTTATTAAACATGGGATATGAACTAGAACAAAGACCCTCTTCATTAAATGATATTCTTAATGCAGTAATTCTAAGAAGTAAGTCTATTTTTCACCTAACTTTTTTGCAACAAATGATTAAACAAGCAAGAGAACCGAAAATAGGTATTGTGTCTTCTCCAAGAATATTAATGCTGGGACAGCAAGAGCAAGAATCTGTAAAAACTCAGGAGGGATATGATTTTTTTGGAGTTGAAGAATTTCAATACCAGTGGATGGGGGATTCTCATATCAGAGAACTAGTAGAACAGTATAAATCAAAACTTGAAGCAGCACTGAATGAATTTAATTCACAATTTATTTTAATTAGAATGTATCACTCTCTGAATATCTTCATACCTCCTGAATCAATATTTGATTCAGAAAGAGAAATTTCAGAGGAGATTAATTCAGCATTGACGCAGGAGTCTTACACAGCTTTGGAGAATGCTTATTACTCAAAAGCTAGAGAATTATATTTAGGAACCAGACCAACATGGGAAAAGTTGAGACAGGATGATTTTGGAAAAAAATTTGTTTTAAATGAATTAGAATTAGCTCAGGCTTTTAAAAGATAATTAAACTCTGTCCTTGCTGATATTTGGGTGCTCATGTCCCTGTTCTAATCTTTCTTTCAGCTGTTTTAGATGCTCTATTTTCTGCCCTTCATATTTACTTATATCAACTCCAAGTTTCTCAATCATATCAGCAGCTCTTTCTCCTCCCAAAAAATGAGGCATTAATACATATGTAGCTCCAGCTTCATATAATCTGAAAGCATCTTCGATATTATGACTCACAGCAATAATAACAGCATCTTCATTGACTTCTCTTATTTTTTCAGTTAAAACTAAGTTTGTTTCTAATTCAGGAATTGTCGAAATAGCCATTTTAATTTTTCCCAGTTTTAATTCTTCAAGCAAATCAGTATCTTCAGCATCACCATATAAACATCTTGCACCCATTTTTTTTAATTGGGTAATCGTCTCGGGATTAAAATCAATAATTAAAGAACTATGTTCAGTTTTTTTAAGACTATTCAACAAATTAAAACCTATTCTGTTATATCCAAACAAAATAACTTCATATTCATCTTCATGCGCAATCCCGCCTTTTTTCTTGCCTTTTCTTTCAAAAATTCTTAAAAATTTAGATATCTTGGGATAAATCTTGTCTGAATAGATTATCATATAAGTTGAACCGGTTATAGTTATTAAACCTACAGCAGTTACAAATGAGAGGATGTCCTGTGTTATATATCCTACTCTTATTCCTAGTGCAATTAAAATAAGAGAAAATTCTGAAATTTGCGCAACAGTCAATCCAGCTAAAAAGCCACTTCTTTTTGTGTACCCCATTAAACCCATTAAAGTCATCACGATTAAAGGGTTTCCAATCAGAATAAACAAAGAGAGAATTATTATAGGGATAACAAAGTTACTTAAATCTGAAAAAGTCATTTGCGAACCTAATAATATAAAAAATAGGATGATAAAAAAATCTCTAAGAGGCTTCATTTTAGAACTAATCTCATATCTGTAAGGAGAAACTGATAGAGTAATTCCAGCTAATATAGCTCCAATTTCAATTGAAAATCCTAAAAAATGAAAAAAAGAAGCTAAAGCCAAACACCATCCAATTGAAAACAGCAATAAAAATTCCTGGGATTTTGCAATTATCTTAGTAACATAAGGTAATGCATAAACACCTGCTGCAAACAATATTAGTAAGCTGAAAAAACCCCTGATGAAAATGCCCATAACAGACATGTTATTTTCTGCAAGAGTTGAAGAAATAATCATCAAAATCAAAACAGCAATCAAATCCTGAACAATTAAAAAACCTATTGCAATTTTTCCATATAAAGTTTCTGTATCTCCTTTATCTGACAATAATTTCATAATTATAATTGTAGAAGAGAATGTCAGAGCAATAGCAATATAAATTGAAGTGATTACAGAAAAGCCCATAACTCTGCATATCAAAAACCCAATACCTGAGGTAAAAATCACCTGCCCAACTCCTGTGATTAATGAAATTTTTCCTACTTCTTTAATTACCTTCGGATTTAAGTTCAAACCCACAATAAACAGCAAAAGAGCTATGCCTATATTTGAAAAAACATCTAATACTTCTGAAGCCTGCATTATATTGAAAAAATAAGGGCCAACTATTACACCAGCAATAATATAAGAAATTACCAGAGGTTGTTTAAATAATCTGGCAATAAATGCCACACCTAAAGCTATCAATATAATTATACTAATCTGAACAAAAATACTCATAACCATATTCCTCTTTTTTCCTGAATATTAATACCTAATATCACTTATAAATTTTTTCTATTTATCCCTTTTAATATATTTTAATCCTTCAAATAAGATTAAAGCTGGAATTGAAAAAGCAAAAACTAAAAACCACTCATTTAAAGATAAAGGAACAATCCCAAAAGCCTGATTAATAGGGCTATAAACTAACAAAACATGTAATAAAGCTGATAACAAAACAGCATAAATTAGTTTCTTATTGCTAAAAAAGCCTATTTCCAAAAGTTTATCTTTTGACCTTACTGGAAAAACAAAAAATAACTCAAAAAATACCAGCATAGATAATGTTAAAGTTCTTGCTTTATCTATGTTACTAACATACATGAAAAATAATATTAAACCCAGTATAGATGAAACTAAGCCAGATATTAAAATATCCAATAACAAACCAGAAAAAATTCCTGACTTGTCTGGGTTTTTTTTCATAACATCTTTTTCAGCTTTTTCTACACCTAGTGCTAAAGCAGGAAAACTGTCTGTAACTAGATTAATCCATAAAATTTGTAAAGGCAGTATTGGCAACACTCCCAATAACAAACCAAAAAATATGATGGCTACTTCACCAAAATTTGCTCTTAATAAAAATCTTATAAATTTCTTTATATTGCTATAACTTCTTCTTCCCTCTTCAACAGCTTTTATTATTGAGGCAAAATTATCATCTAGTAAAATTATATCAGAAACATCTTTTGAAACATCAGTCCCTTTTATTCCCATTGCAATTCCTATATCTGCACGCTTTAGTGCAGGAGCATCATTTACCCCATCCCCTGTAACCCCCACAACCTCCTCTTTTTCCTTTAATATGTTGATAATTCTTAATTTTTGTTCAGGAGAAGCTCTTGAAAAAATAGCTGTATCTTTAATTCTCTGCTTCAATTCTGCATCACTCATTTTTTCCAATTCATCTGCTTTAATTAACTCTCCTTTTAAATTAATCATATCTCCAACAGCCCTTGCAGTCAAATCGCTGTCTCCAGTTATCATGATTACTCTTATGCCTGCTTTTCCTGCAAGTTTAATTGCTTCAGCCACTTCTTTTCTGGGAGGGTCAATCATCCCCTGCAACCCAACAAAGACTAAATTTTTTTCAGCCTGTTCCTGCTCAATCTTTTCTTTATACCCCCTTAAAGGCTTGAATGCAAAACCCAAAACTCTCAATCCCTTCGCAGCCATATCCTCATAAACTCCTTTAATTTTTATTCTCTCTTTGTTTGACAAATCAGTTATTTTTCCCTGCTTGTATATTTTATTGCATCTCTTCAGTATTTCCTCAGGACTTCCCTTAACATATGAATTAATCTCTGTCCCGTCAGTCCTGACAACAGTCATCATTTTTCTTTCAGAAGTAAATTCAAATTCTCCAATTCTTCTTTCTTTTTTTGTCAGAGATATTTTATCAAATCCTAAATCATATGCTGAAGATAGCAAAGCTGTTTCAGTCGGATCCCCCAAATATCTTATTTCATCATCTTTTTCAATTCTCGCTCCATTGCACAAAACAGCTGTTTTAAACAACATAATCAAATTTTTGTTTTTCTTAACTTCCTCTTTTTTCAATTCACTAATCTTTTTCGTTTCTTCTGAATAAATCTTTTCAACATTCATTTCACCACTAGTTAATGTTCCGGTTTTATCAGTGCATAAAATTGTCACCCTCCCTAAAGTTTCAGCAGCCGGCAATTTTCTTATTAGTACATTTGATTTAGCCATTCTTCTTAAAGTTAAAGCCAACGTTAGAGTAATCACAGCGGGCAAACCTTCAGGAATAGCTGAAACTGCCAGACTTATAGCAGTTAAAAACATAGTATATGATTCCTGTTCAGTTGATATGCCAATTAAAAATATAATAAATGCTATTATCAAGACAATAATACCTAAATTCCTGGCAAACTCATCAATCTTTACCTGCAATGGAGTTTTCTCTGCTTTAACTTCCTGAACTAATCTTGAGATTTTCCCAAATTCAGTATCCATACCAGTATTTACCACAACTGCCTCTCCTCTGCCCTGAACAACCTCTGTTCCAAAATACAGCATATTTTCCCTGTCAGCTAAAACAGTTTTTATTGGTAGTGCTTTAGTATGTTTTGAAGAAGCAACTGATTCTCCTGTCAAAGGCATTTCATTAACCTGTATTCCTGTTGAGTCAATTAATCTTGAATCAGCCATTATTCTGTCACCTTCCTGCAAAATTAATATGTCTCCAGGAACAATTTGTTCAGAATTGATTTGTTGTTGTTCCCCCTTTCTCATCACTGTAACATTATTAACCATATATCTTTTTAATTCTTCAAGCGATTTTTCAGCTTTATATTCCTGAAAAAATCCTAAGATGACATTAATAATGATAATAGCTAAAATAACATAAAAATCAAGCATCCTGCCAAAAATTAGAGATACTAAAGCAGCAAATAAAATTATGTAAATTAAAAATGACCTAAACTGATTAATCAATATTTTTAATGCCTGAAGCTTTTTAACTTTTCTTAACTTATTCTCACCATACTTTTCTAATCTTCTCTTAGCTTCATCTTCACCTAATCCTTTTTCACTGGTTTTTAAAATCTCTAAAATTTGCTTTTTGCTCTTAGCATGCCAAAGCCTCTTTTTTTGCTCCATTTAATATCCATATAAATACTAATATAAAAAGCTTTTTAATTGGTTTTTTCTATATTTTTATTAGAAGAACTATCAGAATATCATTCATAAAGTATCATAGTCATTTCACTTGGCTGAAATGGCAGAGTCTGGCACTCGCGGCGTGCCGGGCTCACCCTAATCAAAAAGTTTAAAAACTATTATAATTGGGTTTAAACATAATAAACCCTTAAAATCCCTAAAATCAAGAAAATGGCAAAAGTAAGAATAAAACTATCTAGTATTGATATAGGCAAACTTAATGAGATTTGCGAGACAATACATGATATATCCTCAAAAGCAGGAGTTAATATTTCAGGACCAATCCCATTACCAACTAAAAAACTAAAAGTTACTACAAGAAAAAGCCCTTGTGGTGACGGAACTGCAACATTTGACAGATTTGAAATGAGAATCCATAAACGATTAATTGAATTGCCAGCAGATGACAGAGTTCTCCATTCAATTATGAGAATTTCTATTCCCCGTTCTATTAATATTAAAATTGAAATGAAAGATTAAACTAATCTTCCCAGATAATAATTTTATTAAAAATCAATTGTTATTTTTGAAACTATATTTTTTCCTATACATTTATTTATAAAGTTTAGGCAATAAAAAATTTAATGGTAGAAGAAAGAATTGATGGAAGAACGCATACTTTTCATGTAAAAGAACATTCTATTCCAGAAGCATACTGGGAAGCTATGAAACTTGTCTATAACTCTCCGGATTTAAGAACAGAATATGACCGAAAAGATAAAAATGGAAATTATATTGATCCCCCAGGAAAAGATGCCAGAGTCTTAATTGAAGTTGAAAATCCTTTTGCTCAACCAAGATTTCCTCAATTAAGCTATTGTGAGAGAGGAAAATATATTGCTGAAATCTTGGGTGTTAAGGACCACCTAGTTGTTCCTTATGAAGAATTACTTGAAAGGATAAAAGAAGGGGGAGGAGAATTTGAAGCAAAAGAATGGCCTTATTTATATCACGATAGATTAGTTAATTATCCTGATCCGAATGGTTCTATAAATCAATTAGATATTTTAATAGATAAACTTGCTAAAAGTCCTATTACAAGAAGGGCTGTTGCTATTACTGGAGTCCCAGAAATTGATTTATTTTTAAAAGCAGATGCTCCTTGCTTAAGAGAAATACAACTAAGATGCCTTGAAGATGAATCCGGAGATTTGTATCTGAATATGTTGACAACCTGGCGTTCAAGAGATTTATACAAAGCTTGGGGAGACAATGTTATAGGAGTAACTAATTTACATGCCAGACTTGCTCATCAATTAGAGGAGAAGATGAAAAGAGAAGTTAGAATTGGTTCTTATACTGATGAAAGCAGGTCATTGCATATCTATGGACAAGATAGAACTGAAAAAGGTGCAGATAAATTCTTTGAACAATTTCCAACTAAAGAAGCTTTTGTTGAAAGAGCATGGACTAGTGGAAAAGCAAGAGAGGGTTTAATCATACCTCAATTACAGGAATTAAGAGCTGAATCTGATGAATGGAGTTTTGGCCCTGAACAATTTGCTTTAATTGACGATCTAATTGAGGGTTATGAATCAGGATTATTTGCCCCATAACATTCTAAGTAAAAATGTCAAAAAGAGGAAAACTAATTGTAATCGAAGGAACTGATAGGTCAGGAAAACAAACTCAGAGAGATTTGCTAATTAGGAAAATGCAAACAGAGGATTTTCCTTGTGATACAATCTCCTTCCCAACTTATGATACAACCGCTTCTGGAAGAATTATTGGGCAGTGTTATTTAGGTAAAGATAGGTGGGGAGAAGATAATAACTGGTTTCTTGACCCTGATTCTGTAGACCCATGGGTGGCTAGCTTATATTATGCAGCAAACAGAAGAGAAGAATTACCAAATATGCTTAAAACATTCAATTCAAGAATTCACTTAATTAGTGACAGATATGTAGAATCAAATATGGGGCATCAGGGTGGAAAATTAAAAACTCCTGAGCAGAGAAGAGAATTATACGAAAAAATTGATCAGTTAGAATATGGTATACTGGAATTACCTCGCCCAGATTTAGTTGTTTTTCTGTATATGCCTTATCAAGTTGGAATGGAATTAGGAGGGAAAATGACAGAAAAATCTGATGGGCATGAATCAAATGAAAATCACTTAAAAAATGCTGAAAATGCATATTTAGAATTAGCTGAAATGTATGATAACTGGCAAAAAATTGAATGTGCTCCCTCTGGAAACATGGATTCATTAAAAACACCAGAGCAAATCCATGAACAGGTTTGGGATATTGTTTCTCCAGTTTTAACCAGTTAATTTTAAAAGCCTTATTTCTATAATTATTTACTTAATAAGCCGCTGTGGGACAATGGTACTCCGCCAGCTTGGAGTGCTGGGCCTTTCGAGGCTTCCAGGTTCGATTCCTGGCAGCGGCGTTTTTTCAGGAAACGAAATGGTTTCCTGATTTTTTTCCAAAAAACAAAAACATTTTTAACCCTAAATATCTGTGTAAAGTAAATAAAAGAGGAAAATGATTGTCAATATTTTGTTGCTGATAGCAGGGTTTGTTTTGTTAATTAAAGGAGCAGATTTTTTTGTAGAATCATCATCAAAACTAGCTAAAAAATTAGGTGTCTCAGAGTTTATTATTGGTTTAACTTTAGTGGCAATAGGAACCTCAATTCCTGAAATTTCATCATCGATTTTTGCAGCAATTCAAAATGAGTCAGGCTTAATAACAGGAAATGTTATTGGTAGCAACATAGCTAATATTGGTTTAGTATTGGGTATTAGCACTGCATTGGTGGCAGTAAAAGTTAAGAAACTAATGATAAGAAGAGACGGATTTATAATGCTGTTTGCAACAATCGCTTTTTTCTTATTAGCTTTAAATGGTTCAATAAGTTTAGGAGAAGGAATTTTCTTTTTATTGCTTTATATTGGATATGTCTCATTTTTAATTTCAACAAGAGATGATGAAAGGACATATAACTTTGAAGATTTTGTTGATTATTTCATGAAATTCAAATATTTATTAACAATAAAAGATGTTGCTGTAAAAAATGTGTTTACAAAAAAAGAGCCAAAATCAATTAAAGATAAAAAAGAATACACAGCATTTAAAGAAGGTTTAGTTAAAGATTTTCTTGTTATAATCTTAAGTTTAATTGCAATTGTTTACGGAGCCAAACTTTTAGTTGAACAGGCAATATTTTTTGCAAACATACTAAATATAGCTACAAATGTTATTGGTCTGACACTAGTGGCATTTGGAACTTCTTTACCAGAATTAGGAGTTATTTTAAGAGCTGCAAAAAAAGGTTATGGAGATATGGTTATTGGAAATGTTATTGGTAGCAACATAACTAATATTTTAGTTGTAATAGGTATTGCTTCAATAATAACTCCTATTAAAATAACTTTTTCAACTCTTGCCTTCACAATTCCAACAATGATTCTCTTTTCTGTATTATTATTATTTGCTATGATTACTAAAAGAAAAATTTTAAGGATTGAAGGTTTGATATTATTTCTATTATACATCTTATTTATATTAGCAACATTTTTCTTTTTTTAAATCACAGAAATATTTATAAAAGATTAAGTTTAATTAAAAATAGGAAAAATGAGGAAAATTGCTTTATTCATACTAGTATTTTTACTAATACCTATGGTTTTAGCTGAAGTTACTTCTAGATTGGAAATTCATTATAAAACAGGAGATTACGAAATTACAGGGTATGTTATTGATGCTTCATCAGGAGCAGAGTTAGAATATTTTAATGGAACTATAGATGATTATGGAAATTTTCAATACACATTTATTTCTTCAGAAAGAAATGTTAATGTTTCTATTACTTTAAGACAATCAGGAAAACTTGTAAAAATTGACGGAGAATATGTAACTAAATTAGGACCTTATTCAACAGGAGGAGTAATTTCAATTAATTTAAATCCTACTACAAAAACAACTCCAACTCCTGAGCCTGAACCAGAGCCAGAACCAACTCCTGCTGAAACAACAGATAATACAAACACTACGGACACTTCAGATACCTCAGAAACATCAGATTCAACTGAAACCACTGAAACAGAAGAGGTTTCTGGAATAAACGGTTCTGCAATTACAGATAATGTTTCCGGAAATTCAAATTTAATATACATAATTGTTTTTGGGATAATTAGTTTACTAATGCTCGGAGCTATAATCTTTTTATATATTAATAATCAAAAACTTAAAAAGAAAGACACAGGGTTTTATCATCCTCCTGGAGAATCTCCAAAAAAACCAGAAGAAGAAAAAAGCGACCCAGTTAAAAGCAAATTAACTTTGAAATTAAAAGGAAGTGATGATGCAGCTCTGGAAGAAGCTGAAAGAAAAATAAAAGAAGCACAACAGGAAATTGAATCTATAAGAAATAAAAAAAGAAGACTGGAAGAAGCTGAAAGAAAATTTGAGTCAGCTCAAAAAGAACTTGAACAAGCAAAAAAAGAAGCTGGTGAATAAAAAAAGAAAAAAATAAAAGAAAAAAATAATTCTTAAACTGCTGGTGCTGTTTTTGATGCAGCCTTAACAATTGCTAAGATTACACTAATCAAAACACCAACAATTACTAACCATCCAACTATAGTATGGATTACCTGAGGTAAGAAACTCAAAATAGGATTAGTCATAGTTGTTCCGTCCAAAAATAAACCTCCAACAGCTAAACTTACTAGAACTCCTACAATCCACACAATTAAATTCAAAATTTTTTCCATCATGTTTACCTCCTTTTTGATATTGTTTTGCACTATATATGATATATTAATTATAAGGAAAACTAGTTTATAAAGTTTGTTAATTGTGTTTACACAAAATATTTGGCAGTTCGATTTTGCATATGCTCATTTTTATTTTTACAGAAAGGATTATAAGTGTGATGAAATCAATATATATTATGCAAATAAAATGGTTTAAATCAAAACCAAAATGGTTTCAATATATTACTTTTGGCGCATTAATTTGCCCAGTTAGCATTGCGATTGTTTATTTGCTAGCGTTTCTTACAACACCCATAGGTTTAAGAGATTTTTTTGAGCAGATAATTTAAAATCATTACTCTTCCAGCTTCTTATCTAAGTTTAAAAATAGCATATAATCTAATAAAAACTCCTATAGATTATAGAATACTTGTGATTGTACTGATATTATTCTTCACATCACTTATCGGTGCTTTTATTGGAGCTTTTATTTATTTTTTTAGAAATATTTTTATAATAAAGGGTAACATAGAGTACTATTAAAAATTCTATGGGATTTTTTAGCGTATTTAAGAAAAAACTATTTATATCATCTCAATAGAAAAAAATTCTATTCAAAAATGTTATTAAAAAGATAATAATGTTTACACCGAAAATTCTACAATTTCTTCCAGTTCCAGATTAAAAGCATAACAATCGCAATAACTCCTCCTGTTAAAAACCATGCCCATACAGGCAATGATGTAGAAGAAGCTGTTCCTGCAGCTTCAAAAGCTCTTATTGCTCCATTTGTAGCCTCTTGAGTTAACATATCCTCTGCTTTCTGAACTGCAGAATGAGAATTTTTCCATATTGCAATAAAAACACTGATTAAACCTATCACAATGAATGCCGGAATAATTCCTTTTAACTTAGAATAAAAGGAGTTTTTAGGTGCAATTACAATTAGTTTATTAACAACATTATACATATCTATTCTCTTTCCCTTTTTGCTCCAGAAATAATTCTTGCTTTTCTCAACTACTCCTGCTTTTAACAGCTTTTTAAGATTATACTCCACAGTATTAATTGGTATATCTAAATCATCTGCAATGTCTTTTTCAGAAGCTTCCTGTTCAGCAAGATAATTAACTATATGCCTCGCTGTCTTATTTGAAATCACTTCCCCTAAATTCTTGCTTTTTTCATCATCTAAAGAAAATAAAACATATTTTTCACTCATAATAATTTAAAAAAACTTTAATATTTAAACTATCTGGTTACTTCAATCAAAATTGAAGTTATTATTTTATTAAGACATCAAAAAACAAGATGTGTTGCCACATGTCAGAAATCAAAGATTTTTGATCACTATCAGAAATAAACTTTCTGAAGTTTAAAGTGTTGATTTGTTTGGGTTTTTAAAATACTCATGAATACCCATTCAACTCCTAAAGAGGTTAGCTTAGCAAGAAGATCCACATTTTGAAGACATTACTACTTTTGCATATATTCCTCTAGATTATATAAATTCCTCTCGATTATATAAATTCTTTTAAAGATAGTTATGATTTAATTTTATGGTAAGTTTAATAACCGCACTAATAATTAAGGAGAATGAGATTGATGTTCAGCCATATCAGGAAAAAAATTCTAAAAAGTGGGGTTATGAAGTTTCTAGAATGGAGAGAGAAAATTATCGCTCATGAATTACTTGTTCTGCCATATATGATTCAAAAGATATTGCTAAAAAAGAAGGGATTGGTTTGGTAAAAACTGTAAGAGAATTGGGTTTGTTACCAAAAAGAAAAGAACTTGGAGATTTATTGGGAAATTCAAAAGAAGTTGTGCAGTCCGTTGTTGATGCTGTTAATAATTCTAGAGATTAATCTTATTTTTTAGTAAGGTCTACATTTTGTAATCCTTCTTAGCAATCTGGTGCAATACCCCTCTTGCGTTTGGCGGCTTATTATATCTAAAACTAATTAATGTAGTTTTAAACTTTTCTTCTTAATTCTTCATGCTCTTCTTTACTTAAATCAATCTGATTAAGTATCGTTCTTAATAATCCTTTTCCTAAATCTTCATTTCCATGAACAGAAACAACTGTTTTTCTCCCATTAGGATGCCTGAATCTTATATGACTTCCTTTTCCATAAATTTTTTCAAAGCCTAGTTTATCTAATATTTTACAAAACTTCTTTCCAGAAATAGTAACTAATTTAGTCATTTTAAGCTGGTTGAGATTTTTCAACTCTCACTCTTTGCATTCCAATAAATTTCATAGGATTTATTTCTTCTTTGTCTGCTTCTAAACACACTTCAATAGCTTCTTTGATTCTTTCTATTACTTCTTCCAAAGTCTTTCCTTGGGTGTAACATCCTTCAATTTCTGGAACCTTAGCTATATAAATTCCATCTTCATCTTGTTCAATAAATACATTAAAATCTATTATCTGTTTTTCCATCTTATTAGTTATCATTATCTCATCCTTGAATAATTATCTGTTTTTTAGTATAGTGCCCTTTTTTGGGTACTTTATTAGCAATCTCGTGCAATACCACTATGCGATGGCGGCATATATGAAAATATAGAATATTTACAGGTTATAAAGATTATGGAATTATCCATTGTGCTTATTTACTTACAAAAAATTAACATTCTAATCGCTTAATGCTTCAGTAATTAGTTTAAGATTGAACAATAAACCTGGCACTTCAGTTGCAGGCTTAACCTTGACACCTTTTATCCACATTCCAAATCCCTTGGATAATATACCAAAGAAATGCCCGACATTTCCACTATTAGAATTCTTATCCCAATTTGCATTTATGGGCTTTGTTCCTTGAACATCTTTTGATATATATTCCATGTATTCATACATTCTGTCGTAATCTATTTCCAAAGACACATCAATATCCTTATCATAATTACCAGAAACTGTTTTAGAAGTAATTATTACATCAGGATTAATTGTAACGTGCTTATAGAGCATATTGTTTCCTTCTCCATCAACTATTTTGACAATTGCGTCAAAGCTTCCTCCGTACTTATCAGCTAATTTTTTTATCTTTTCCATCCTATCATTCATTCCTCTTATTGATGAGGTGCTTGCAGTTGGATCAGTAATTTTAGTTTCGATGATTTCTTTCATCATATCTTTAGAAGGCATGAAATAAAACTCATAAAATGTCTCATCACCTTCTTCCCAAACTTTAAATTTTTCTGAATCAGTTTCATAATCTATATCAATAACACCAATACTTTCTTTGTTTTTCACGCAACCATCTCTAATAGCACCCCTATTGGAATCAATCACATGCATGAGGTATTGGTGTCCTGATGCGATTGAGAAATAATTATCTACCCCTTTCTTAAATTCTCCAAAATACCATTCAGGAAAATCAGGCATAGCTTCTTCAAAAAGTTTTCTTATCTTTATATCCTCTTTATATCTTGCTTTACAAATAACCTCTTCAATATCAATATCATAAGAATCAATGGCAACATTGCCGTCAAGGATTTCTTGCTTCTCATCCAATCGGGCATTCACAGCAGCTATTTGTTCATTAATCTTATTTAATTCATCCTTCAGGTTTGCTACGATTTCCTCACCTTCTTTATCGCTTATTGTTTGCAATATTCTTTCTTTTTCAATTTCTAATCTTTCAATCTCTTCGGTTTCTTCTGAAATATCAATCTTGCTTTGTTCTTCTGCAATTATCTTATCAGCGTAACTTTGTTCAGCTTCTTGGATAGCTTTATCTATTGCCTTTTGGCTTGGTGGAAGACCCCATATTATGCTATACTTCCCTTCATTTAAATATGGTTCAAACACGACCCCAAAATCTTTTGTTTCTTTCATAATATAATTGTCTTCACCTACGCCGCCAAACATATCTTTAATATCATTTTCGCTAAAACCTTCAAAATGCCCTTCCTTCTCCAATTCTTGATATTGTTCTTTTAAGTAGCTATTTACATATGCGACAAATTGTGCGATATCAATCGAACCAGAATTGTAATCGTCAATTTTAGAATCTACTCCTGAGAAATCAATACTTTCGGCAGAAACAGAAAAACTAAGTATAATCATTAAAAAAACTATCAACTCTATTTTTTTCATATTAATCACCTAATAATTGAGTTAAATTTAAAGATTATATAAACTTTGGTTCTGTAAAGTCTACGGGTGATAGATAATCTTATCTTGTATATAATTAGA
>CAZQGH010000010.1:0-32603 GCA_964592915.1 Candidatus Woesearchaeota archaeon
AGGAAGGCATGTTTTGGAATTTTGTTTTGGAAATGTTTGTAAAAAAGCTTACAATGATGCTTCTAATTCCGCTGTAATTAAAAATGTGCAAAAAGGCTCTGTTAGTTTTACCGGAAGTACGGATGTGGCAATTAATGAGGTTAATTTATCAAAATCCTTTTTAGTTTTTTCATATACTGTTCAGAACAGCAATAGCAGACCTGATAACAGTTTGGTTAGGGGAATTTTAAACAGTGATACAAACATTCATTTTGAACAAAACCCAAATGATAATCCTACAATACATTTGGTTTGGTATGTGGCAGAATTTGAATCCGGAATTAATGTTCAGACGGGAACTACTAATTATCCTTCTGGAAGTTCTCCTGTTAATGTTCCTATCAGTGAAGTTAATATAACACGAAGCTTCCCTATATCGGGTTTTGAAAACGGAGGTAGCGGAAGATGGGGAACAGATGATGAACAGTGGACAAGATTAACAAGTTCAACAAATTTAGAAGCAAGAATGGGGGCAGGAGCAGCTGAAGATTTTTCTTGGCAGGTTGTAGATTATAGTGGAGCTAAAGTCCAGAACGGAACATTTACTTTTTCTAATGGAGGTGCACTAACAAACGATATTGATATTGCTGAAGTTAATTTAAACAAAACATTCGTATATGCAAACTGGTATAATTCTCTTGAACCCTCAGGAGGATTGCAGTCTGATGATTTCGGGATTTTTATAAATTTTACTGATTCAGATACAATACATTTTGCAAGACAGAATAACGGAGGGACATTACCTATTGCATGGTATGTTGTGGAGTTTGCTGGAAATGAAAAAGTTTATTCAGGAAATGCCCATTTTAGTTCTGCAGACTTGCAAGTAGATGTACCTATTGAAGAAATAAATGTTTCAAGAGCAATTGCATTTGCATCTGGAAGCTGGAAAGGAGGAAAAACATCTTATGGTTCAAATGATGATCCTGGAGTAAACTGGGTTTCAGTAAATATAACAAATTCAACTAATATAGAATTAACAAGGGCTGTAACTCATTCCTCAACAGCAGATGTTCAGTGGTTTGTAGTTGAGTTTGCTGAGTTTACAGATGAAACTCCTCCGGAGGTTATAATAAATTTTCCTGAGAATATAACTTATGTTGGTGATGATTTTCCATTAAATTTCAATGTGAGTTTAAATGAAAATGGCTTTGTTCAATACAGTTTGGACAATGGTTTGAATAATATCACTATGTTTTCTGAAGATAACCAGAACTTTAATTATTCTGAAACAAGTTTAGAAGATGGCTCTTATCTGTTTAAGGTTTATTCAAATGATTCTTCTGGAAACAGAAATGATTCTGCATCAGCGGGGTTTACAATTGATACCTCTCCTCCTCAGATAGAAATTCTCTCGCCATCAAATAGAACATACAACACTTCAATAATCATATTTAATATCACAACTGATGAAAATGCTTTTTGTAACTACACTTTAGATAACTGGTTGAATAACATAAGTATGCAAAACAACGAGAACAGAAATTTTAATCACACTAATAATTCCGTAGCTGATGGTTCTTATGAAGTTAGATTTATTTGCAGTGACGGAGTGAATAACTCAAATTATACAGAGTTTGAATCTTTTAGTGTCGATACTGTTTATCCGTTAATTAGTTTTGGAGAAGGAACTGAGCAAACTGAGATAAACCTCACAAGAAACGGGATTTATGTTAATGTTTCAGTTGATGAGAATAATTTTGCCAATATAACCTTTAGGTTATTTGATTTTAATGGGGAAGTGAATACAACAAGTTTTTCCGCATTAATTAAAACAATCAACTGGACAAATTTAGAGGATAATATTTATTATTACAATGTTTCTGTTACAGATGGAGCTTCAAATATTAATTCTACAGAAACAAGAATAATCAGATTAGACAATTCAGGGCCGGAAATAACAATCGCAGAGCCTAGAGATAAAAAAACTTATACAACAAATACAAGCTTAGCTCTTAATCATACAGCAACTGATGATATATTGCAGTTTGACAGTTGCTGGTGGAATATTAATAACGGAGAAAATCAGAGTGTTGAATGCAATCAAAATATTACCTTTAATGTTTCAGGAGATAATTCATACACCATTCATTTTTATTCTAATGACACTTTAAACAACATAGGTTATAGCAATTCTACATTCGCTGTTTCTACACAAGGTCCGGGGATTACTCTTGAGTATCCTCCTGATTTGGCGTTTCTGAATCATAGTTTAAATGTTAATTTAAATTATACTCCTATAGACCCCGACGGAGTTGATACCTGCATTTTATATGGAAATTGGAGTGGATGGCATGCTAATCAAACAGACTCTGATATTGAGAATGACAGTCTAAAAAGTTTTAAAGTTAACATCCCGGAAGATGGAACTTATTTATGGAATGTGAAGTGTAATGATACTAAGGGATTAGAAAATTTTGCTTTGGTTAATTTAACATTTAGGATAGATACTGTTTATCCGTTAATTAGTTTTGGAGAAGGAACTGAAGATAGTGGAGAAGAAAAAGAGCAAAATTTTGTTTATGTTAATGTTTCAGTAATAGAAGATAATTTTGCCAACATTACTTATTATTTGTTTAATGAAACAGATGGATATACTCTTGTAAATAAAAGTTCGCACAACAATCCTGTTAAAGAGATTAATTGGACAGGGCTATTAAGAGCAAATATAACTTATTATTATAATGTTAGTATTGTAGATAAAGCTTCAAATAGTAATTCTACAGAAACAAGAATAATCAAATTAATTGATGTTGAAATACCCAATGCAACATTGATTAGTCCGAAAAACGATACTTATTCATCTGAAATTAAACATAATTTAACTGTGAATATCTCAGAAGATGTCGGATTAAAAAATGCAACTTTATTTGTTTATAATGAAACAGATGATTTGGTGAATGAAACAACAAGAAATATTGAGGGAACTGAAGTTGTTTTAGGAATTGTTTATGAGTTCCTGTATGATGGGATTTTCAACTGGTTTTATAGGGTTTTTGATTTAGCTGGAAATTATTTTACAACAGGAAATAATACTATTGTGATTGATACAACTAATCCTGAGATTGAATATGGAGAGAACATGGCAGATTCAGGAGTAACCTTTGCTCAAGATTGGATTTATGTTAATGTTTCAGTAATAGAAGATAATTTTGCCAACATTACTTATTATTTGTTTAATGAAACAGATGAGATTAATACTACTTTTTATGATTCATTGATTACTGAAATTGAGTTTATTAATCTGGATGATGATTTGTATTATTATAATGTTACAGTTGTTGATACGGTTGGGAAAACAGATTCTACTACTACAAGGATGATTACATTAGATAATACTCCTGTTGAAACTATTCTCCATTTTCCTACTAATGGCTCAACTATTAGCGATGTCACCCCCATACTAAACTTTACTCTTGAAGGTGCTTCACAAACTGTTTATTATACTGTTGATAATGGCAAAAATAATTTCACAATATGCCATGATTGTAGCGGGAGGAAAACAGTTTATTTACATTTAGAAGAAGGATTGAATTCAGTTATAGTTTATGCAAATAATTCCTTGGGTGTTTTAGGAAGCAATATATCTGAATTTAATATTGATTTAAACTATAATTATTTTGATGATTTTGAAGATAATAGCAGTATAAAGGATTATAACAAAGTAAATATAAATTACAGAAATATAAGCTTTAGTGGTTCGGAAATATCTGTAAAAAGTTTGCAAAAAGGTTCAGAAAGTTTTTCAGAAACCTCTCATCAGGTTAACATTGATTCAGTTAATCCAGATTCCTCAGTATTATTTTTCAGTTATTCAACTGATTCCGAAGAGGCGGAAAGCTTTTTGGTTTGGGGAAATTTATCTGATTCAACAACTATTGATTTTGGCAGAAGCGGAGCAGATGGAACAATAGATTTGGTTTGGTATGTGGCAGAATTTGAATCCGGAGTAGAGGTTCAGAGAGGAACTTTTATACAAGGAGCAACAACCAATACTGCTATTTCAGAGGTTAATATAACCCAGTCCTTTCCAACAATGAGCTTCACTTCTTACTCAAGCAGCATATGGGGTTCAGATGACGCAGTAAGAGCCAGATTAACCAGTTCAACAAATTTAGAAACTTATGCGGGAAATACCATAAACAATATTCTTGCCTGGCAGGTTGTAGATTATAGTGGAGCTAAAGTCCAGAACGGAACTTTCACATTATCCGGAACTACAAATGACATAGATATTACTGAAGTTAATTTAAATAAATCATTTATTTATACCACCTGGGCAACAAGTTCTGGTGAAATATTAGGAACAGAAGGAGGTTTGTTATCTAATTTCACTGATTCAGATACAATACATTTTGAAAGGGAAGCTGGAACAGACACAATTAATGTTGCATGGTATGTTGTGGAGTTTGCTGGAAATGAAAAAGTTTATTCAGGAAATGAACATTTTGATTCATCAACAACAGAAAAAAACATACCTATAGATGCAATTGATACTTCACGTTCCGTTGCTTTTTCAACACAGGATTTTAAAGGAGGCAAAGGAAGTACAAATACTGATTATGTAGGTTCCTTGTGGTTCACAACTAATATAACAAATTCAACAAACTTACAATTAACAAGAGCAATTACTTCGGGAAGCACAGCAGATGTCCAGTGGTTTGTAGTTGAGTTTGCTGAGATAGGAAGTGGAAATTATACTGCTAAAGAGGTGAATACAACAAGAAATATAATGAATATAACCAATATTTCATGGCAAACAGACAATACTGATTTGACTAACAACATAACAATTGAAGTAAGTGCGGACAATGGTTTAAACTGGTATGAAGCGGGCAATGGTTTAGATATTAATGGATTTAGTGAGGGCAATAGTTTAGTTTACAGAGCTTTTTTTAATACTGATATTTCAAAAACAATTTCTCTACTTGAGGTTAATATTTCCTGGATTGAAAATTACCCTCCAAATATAACAATTGTTTATCCCAAAAATCTTTCTTATACTAATATAAACGAGTTGAATTATACTGTAGCTGATGATACCGGACTTCACACCTGCTGGTATAGCTTAAATAGAGGATTATCAAATAACACAATAAATTGCGGGGAGAATATTACAGGACTAAATGCTGAGGAAGGAAGCAATATATGGTTTGTATATGCCAATGATACTGCGGGAAATGAAAATTTTTCTTTTGCAACTTTTTTTGCAGATTCAATATTTCCATTAATTGAATTTGGAGAAGGAACCGAGTTATCAGGAGTTAACAGAAGCAGAGACTGGATTTATGTTAATGTTTCAGTAAATGAAACAAATGAAGGGAACATAACTTTTGGATTGTATAACCTCTCCGGAGAGGTTAATATGACAACTCTCGGAGCTTTAAACAGAACATTTAACTGGACAGATTTATCCGATGGTATTTATTATTATAACATTACTGTTTGTGATATGATTAATAACTGCAACTCTACTCAAACAAGAACAATCCTGCTTGATACAAATCTCCCAAACGCTACATTATTAAACCCTTTAAATGAGACATATACAAATAACACAATACAAAATTTAACAGTTAATTTGAGTGATGATGCAGGATTAAAAAATGCAACTTTATTTGTTTATAATGAAACAGATGATTTGGTGAATGAAACAACAAGAAATATTGAGGGAACTGAAGTTGTTTTAGGAATTGTTTATGAGTTCCTGTATGATGGGATTTTCAACTGGTTTTATAGGGTTTTTGATTTAGCTGGAAATTATATGTTTAGCAATAATAACACAGTTATTATTGATACAACTTATTCATTGATTAATTTTGAAGGTAATACTGAGTTATCAGGAGTTAACAGAAGCAGAGACTGGATTTATGTTAATGTTTCAGTAATAGAAGATAATTTTGCCAACATTACTTATTATTTGTTTAATGAAACAGATGAGATTAATACTACTTTTTATGATTCATTGATTACCAATATTAATTTTACTGGATTGGATGATGATTTGTATTATTATAATGTTAGTATTGTAGATAAAGCTTCCAATATTAATTCTACAGAAACAAGAATAATCAGATTAGACACAAGATTTCCATTAATTGAATTTGGAGAAGGAACCGAGTTATCAGGAGTTAACAGAAGCAGAGACTGGATTTATGTTAATGTTTCAGTAATAGAAGATAATTTTGCCAACATTACTTATTATTTGTTTAATGAAACAGATGAGATTAATACTACTTTTTATGATTCATTGATTACCAATATTAATTTTACTGGATTGGATGATGATTTGTATTATTATAATGTTTCTGTAACGGACTATGCTGGAAATGAAAATTCTACTAATGTGAAATTGATTAGGTTAGATACAGATAATTTAAATGCTTCTCTTTTAACGCCCTTAAATGAAACATATACAAATAACACAATACAAAATTTAACAGTTAATTTGAGTGATGATGCAGGATTAAAAAATGCAACTTTATTTGTTTATAATGAAACAGATGATTTGGTGAATGAAACAACAAGAAATATTGAGGGAACTGAAGTTGTTTTAGGAATTGTTTATGAGTTCCTGTATGATGGGATTTTCAACTGGTTTTATAGGGTTTTTGATTTAGCTGGAAATTATATGTTTAGCAATAATAACACAGTTATTATTGATACAACTAATCCTGAGATTATCTTAGTTTCCCCGAATGACAATTCTGGAGATAATGATGGAAATGTTATTTTTATATATAATGTTAGTGATTTAAATAATGTTGTTAACTGTTCTTTAATATTAAACGGGGCAGTGAACCAGACTAACTCAACAATAAATAGATATATTCTTCAGGATTTTTCTGTTTTTTCATTAACCAACAATTCATATAATTGGGGAGTAGGGTGTTATGATATAGCTGGAAACTATAATCAGTCTATTATAAGATATTTTGATGTAATCTTAACTAATGGATTTGAAGGAGCAACAACTGATTTTTCAGGAGTAAATGTTTCTAATATAACTGACTTAGTTATTGAAAACTCGGATTATGGAAGAATAGAGTTTATGGAGGATATTAATTTAAGCGGAGGAGCTGATTTAAATAATTTTATTGAAATAAGTAGCAATCATATATACGTTGATTCAGGTTCAGAACCAAGGCTGAATAAATCAGCAAATCTTATCATTTATAATTTAAATTTTTCATTTGCTCCTGTTATTTTAAGAGATGGGGAAATTTGCAGTTCGGATATCTGTACATTAAATTATTACAACGGAAATTTAAGCTTTAATGTGAGCCATTTCACAAATTATTCTGCAACTGAAAATTCAAAATTAGAAATCTGGGATGATACAGATACATTAACCAGGTATGAGCACAATGATGTGGTTTTTTATTCAAATTACACAAATAAAACTTCAGGAGAATCAATAAATGGGAGCGGGGTTTATTGCAATATCAGTTTTAATTTAACTGGAGAATGGGGAGAGGAAGCAGGGATGGAGTTTAATGAATCTTCTTTAGTTTATGAATATAACAGAAGTTTTGCAGATAATGGAACTTATTCTTGGAAAGTCTATTGTAATGGTTCTGAATCAGGTTTTGAGCCTTTGATTTTAACTGAGGATTTATTAATAACTCTTGATGAAGCTTATCCTTTAATTGATTTTGGAGAGGGAACAGAAAACGAGGGGGTTAATGTTTCAAGAAACTGGATTTATGTTAATGTTTCAGTAATAGAAGATAATTTTGCAAACATTACTTATTTCTTATATAATGATACTTCTGGAGCAACTTTGATTAATCAGACAACTTTTTTTGCAGAGGTTTATGAAATAAACTGGACAAATCTGAATGACGGAGTTTATTTTTATAATGTTAGTGTAACTGATTTTGCAGGACAGAAAAATCAAACAGAAACAAGACAAATAATCTTAGATTCAATTGTCCCTTTGATTAATATCCTTTATCCATTAAACCAGACTTATAATATTAATGTTTCTGAACTCAACTATACCCTAACTGAAACTAATCCAGAATATTGCTGGTATTCGAACAATTCTGGAATCTGGAATTCATCAGCTGTTAATGCAGGAGCAAATTTTACTGATGCTATTTCTGCTGAGGGGAGTAATGCTTTTAGTGTTTATTGCAATGATTCTGCTGGAAATGAAAACTCTACTGAAGTAACTTTTTTTAAAGATACAATTTATCCTTTAGTAGACATCATTTATCCATTAAACCAGACTTATAATATTAATGTTTCTGAACTCAACTATACCCTAACTGAAACTAATCCAGAATATTGCTGGTATTCGAACAATTCTGGAATCTGGAATTCATCAGCTGTTAATGCAGGAGCAAATTTTACTGATGCTATTTCTGCTGAGGGGAGTAATGCTTTTAGTGTTTATTGCAATGATTCTGCTGGAAATGAAAATCAGAGTTTAATAGCTTTTTATATGGATTTAACTAATCCAAATGCTACACTTCTTTTACCTGAGAATGATACATACACTAATGAAACAGAGCAAAACTTGACAGTAAATCTAACAGATAATTTAGATTTAAAAAATGCAACTTTATTTGTTTATAATGAAACAGACGATTTGGTGAATGAAACAACAAGAAATATTGAGGGAACTGAAGTTGTTTTAGGAATTGTTTATGAGTTCCTGTATGATGGGATTTTCAACTGGTTTTATAGGGTTTTTGATTTAGCTGGAAATTATTTTACAACAGGAAATAATACTATTGTGATTGATACAATTAGCCCTGGTGTTAATCTTATTCATCCAAGCAACAACAGTGCAGTATCAAATTCTAGTGTTTGGTTTGCAGCCAATTTTACTGATGCTTATACATTAAATTCATCAACACTTTATGTGTGGAATTCAACAGGAGATTTAATTAATCAGACAATCAAGATATTAACCGGAACGATTAATTCTTCAAATATTTCAGTTAATCTCCCTTATTATGATATTTATGAATGGAATTATTATGTTTGCGACAATCTAAGTAATTGCGACTGGAATAGCAATAATTTTACTCTCACTTATGAACCTGAAGAAATTGGTTTGGAAACTTTATATCCATCAACTAGTGAACAAAAAGTTGTAAGAAACCAATTTTTTAATGTTACCTTAAATGTCAGTTGTTTAAGCGGTTATTGTGGCGAGGTTAATATAAGTTTGGATCCTGAAGGATATGCTGTTTTTGTTTTTAATGAAACCGGGGATGCAAACTGGACTGTTCCAGCAGGTGTTACTGAGATAGAAGTATTGGTTGTTGGTGGAGGGGGTAGTGGAGGAATAGAGTTTGGTGGAGGCGGAGGAGCAGGGGGACTAATATTTATGCCTAATTATGATGTTTCTAATAAAGAATATATTGATGTGTTTGTTGGCGAGGGAGGGGCTTCGGTATCTGGAAGAACCTATGGAAATGATGGAGAGAATTCTTCTTTTGGAAATTTAACAGCCCTTGGTGGCGCAGGAGGGGGCAGATTTCAAAGTGTGGGGCTAGATGGAGGCTCTGGTTCCGGTGGGGGAGGTAGAAGCACTGCTCTTGGAGGAAGCGGTCTTCAGCCAAACCAAGCAGGGGATAGTGGTTCTCCTTATGGTTTTGGAAATGATGGGGGTCAGGCTACAGATTATAATAATAATGATGGTGGAGGGGGAGGGGGTGGTGCTGGTCAAAATGGAGAAGATGCTTTTGAAACAAAGGGAGGAGATGGGGGCGACGGATTATATGAATTGACTATTGGTGAAACAACTTATAACTTTGCAGATATATTCGGGATAGAATATGGAGAAATAATCAGTGATGATGCCTGGTTTGCAGGGGGTGGCGGAGGCGGAGCTGATGCGAGAGTAGCAAGTTCAGAAGATAGCAATGGAGGATTAGGAGGGGGAGGGGGTGGTAGCGGAGATAGAACTGATGGAGTTGATGGGATGGCAAATACCGGAGGGGGAGGGGGTGGCGGAAGTGTTTCTTCTGATACTTCTGGTGCAGGAGGTTCTGGAATTGTAATAATAAGATATAAGAATTTATCAACAAAATCCGGGCTTATACCTGTTGGAATCGGAAATCCTTTTTACACAAATGATTCAAATCCAAGAACATCCCAACCTCTTGAAAAAGGAGAAAGCCAGACAATAATCTTTTGGGTTAATGCCACAGGAACAGGGACTCATGAATTTTTTGCATTTGCAAATTTAACTTCTAATCGCTCTATAAGCAATATTACAAGAAAGTGGAATGTTACAATTGACTTGGAATCTCCAGAAATAACAATTATAAGCCCATTAAGTAAGAGTTATAATGTTTCAATGATTGAGTTTAATATTTCATCTAATGAAGAACTTTCCAGCTGTTTATTTAGTTTTAATGACTGGCAGACAAATTATACTATGGAGAGGTATAATGAGACATATTTTAATTATACTAATTCATCAATGAATGACGGGAATTACACTGCAAGATTTTGGTGTGGGGATTTAGCAGGAAATATTAATAACACTGAAAATGTTAATTTTTTAGTAGATGTTTATGGGCCAAATGCTTCTCTTTTAACGCCCTTAAATGAAACATATACAAATAACACAATACAAAATTTAACAGTTAATTTGAGTGATGATGCAGGATTAAAAAATGCAACTTTATTTGTTTATAATGAAACAGATGATTTGGTGAATGAAACAACAAGAAATATTGAGGGAACTGAAGTTGTTTTAGGAATTGTTTATGAGTTCCTGTATGATGGGATTTTCAACTGGTTTTATAGGGTTTTTGATTTAGCTGGAAATTATTTTACAACAGGAAATAATACTATTGTGATTGATACAACTTATTCATTGATTAATTTTGGAGAAGGAACTGAATATGATGGCATGAATGTTTCGCAAAGTAATATCTATGTGAATGTGAGTTTAGAAGAAATAAATTTTGCAAATATAACTTACAATCTTTATAACTCAACTAATGGAATTACCTTGGCAAATAGAAGCATTTTTTACACGGAAGTTTATGAAATAAACTGGACAAATCTGAATGACGGAGTTTATTTTTATAATGTTTCAGTTACTGATAAAGCAAATAACAAGAATTTTACTGGAACAAGGAGAATAAGATTAGATACTCAATCCCCTGTTGTCGATACTATTTTTCCCTTAGGAATCCCTTATGGATATAATATAACTTACTTGGAATATTCTGCAAGCGATCCATTATTGCAATCCTGCTGGTATAATATAAACAATACTGCAAATACCACTGTTATATGCAATGAGAGAATATATGTCAATTTAAGTGACGGAGATTATACATGGAATATGTATGCTAATGACAGTTTAGGACATGTCGGTTATGATAGTGTCAGTTTTATCGTTAATACTGAACTTCCTGAAGTAATAATTTATTATCCTGAGAATGCCAACTATTCCCATAATATCACTGAATTGAATTTTAGCGCTACTGATACTGATTTAGATACCTGCTGGTATAGCTTAAACGGAGGCGAGAATGTAATAACTGACTGCTCTCAAAATATAACTGGGATAACAAGTATTGAAGGAGAGAATACCTGGCATTTGTATGCAAATGATTCTGTAAATGGCACTTCCTTTGATTTTGTTACATTCAATGTAGACACAACGCCTCCTAGAATAACTATAATTTCGCCAGAAAATGATATTTATTATCCTGCAGAACTTGATTTTAACGTATCTTCAAATGAAGCTTTGGATTTTTGCAAGTTCACATTTGATAACTGGCAGACAAATTATACTATGAGTAACCTGTCTAATACTTATTTTTACTATCAAAATGATTCAATGATTGAAGGAGATTATACTGCCCGGTTTTGGTGCAATGATACAATGGGAAATATGAATAACACAGAAAGTATTGACTTTAATGTTTCTTATCCTTCACTTAATATAAGTCTGATTTATCCAACAGAAGAGATTAATGTTACTCGCTCAACATCTTTTAACATCAGTTTTAACATTAGTTGCGATGTTGTTGATTGCGGAGATATTAATATGACATTGGATCCAGTTAATTGGTGGGATAATAATTGGGTAAGAAGAAAAACAATTGATATAACTGGCTTAGGTTCTTTATCAGACTTTCCTGCATATTTGAACATAACCTATGATTCTGAAATGCAGACTGATTTTGAGGACTTAAGATTTATAAACGGAAGCTGTACATCTGGAACTACCTTAGAATTAGATTATGAGATAGAAAACTACACTTCTACAAATGCGCATGTTTGGATTAGGATTCCAAGCTTAAGTTCTGGAATAAACCAAATCTGCATGTATTATGGAAATGATGATGCAGAAAGTGGAGAAAATGCAACAGGCGTGTGGGACACTAGTTATCAAAATGTTTTCCACCTAAATGAAAATGTTCTGGACTCAACAGCAAATGAAAGAGATGGTACTGACTCTGGAACAGAAGATTATCCGGGAGTAATAGGAAACTCAAGAAGATTTGGAGGTGGAAACACTGATTATATCAGAGCATCAGCATTAGACAGCGATAGGATAACAATCAGCTTATGGGTCTACTGGGAATCTGGCTCTCATAATAATAATGATGGATTGTTGCAATTTCAAAGCGGAGGAACTACTCCTTCAGGGACTAAGACTATAGGAGGTTGGGTAGCTTCATCTGACAATATTTGGGGAAGAGTCATAGATAGCTCTGGAACAAAAAACCTGCCAAACGATGCGACTTCACCAAGCCTTCCAGAAAATCAGTGGAGCTATATAACTTATATTGCAGACGGAAGCCATTACAAGCTATACATGAATGGCGTTTATTATACAAATGTTGCTTATAATGGAAACATAAACACTTTTGATACTTTGTTTATTGGAAAGCAGGGGAGTGAAACACTGCTCGGAAAGATTGATGAATTTAGAGTTTCTGATACTCCAAGAAATGATGATTGGATTAATCAATCCTATCAGATGATTGCTAATCAAGAAAGTTTTGTAGAGTTTGGAGAACCTCAAACTTCTTCAAAAGGTTTAGTTTCTACTGAAGAGGGAGCAGATCCTTTCTTTACAAATGAAAATCCCAAAACAATTAGTTTAAACAGAACTCAGAGCCAGATTGTTACTTTCTGGGTAAACGTAACAGGAAGCCCTGCAACTTATGAGTTTTTTGCATTTGCAAATACTACGAGGAATCAAAATATTTCAAATACAAGCAACAGAGTTAATATTACTATTGTTTCTCCATTAATAACCCTTATTTATCCAAACAACCATAATTTTACAGGATATGATATTCCTCAATTTAATTTTTCAATTAATGAAGGGTTTTTTACCAATTGTGAATTATGGGGAAATTGGAGTGGAGGCATGATTAAAGAGCAAGATTTAAGCTCTATTGCTTCAGACATTGAGATAAACTTCTCGTCTGAAAATGTTGGAGATGATGGATATTATGGATGGAGAGTTAGATGTAATGATACTTTTGGGGGATTGACATGGAGTGAGAATACATTCATATTTTCATCATTTTTACCCGCTGAATCTCCAGTTTTGTTAAACATTTCTCAAACAGATAATCAGGGGACTGGAAATGTAACAATTTATTGGAATCCGGCAGACCATTCTGTTTCATATAGAGTTTATTATTCTGATAATCTTTCTCATTTTACTTATCTAAACAAAACAACTAATCTTAATTTCACAGACACTAGTTTTTTAGGAAATAAAAGAAGATTTTACAGTATTTCTGCTGTAAATCCTATATCTGAAAATTTTTCAGAACATATCTTTGGAAAAACAATTTACGAGCTAAAAAGAAAAGAGGGAGTGAATACAAGAAACTGGATGTCATTTTATTTAAATGGCAGTTTTGAAACTGCAAATGAAACTTTATATGAGATAACAAATGCCACAACTTTGACTATGTGGAATGAGTCAATTCAGAGAAGAATAACTTGCAATGAGTTTTCATGTCCTGAACCTCCTAATTGTGCAGATAATGTCTGCAATTTTGACATTGAGAATGGAAGAGGGTATGAAATTCATATTAACAGTTCATCGGATTTAAATGTAAACTGGAGTTTAGTTGGAGTTGTTTATGACGAAAAAACTCTGAATTTAATTCAGAATTCAACTGACTTTGCAATAAACTGGATTTCTTTACATGCCAATACTTCATTAAATTCTGCAAAAGATTTATTAGAAAATATATCAAATTCTGATGCAACAAGCGAGTGGAATGAAACAAACCAGTTAAATGTCGGCTTAATCAGAACAAACTGGGGATTTGCACCTTATATTGGAACAAACTTTAGTTTAGAGATTGAAAAAGGATATGAAGTTTCTGTAACTCAGAATACTCAGTGGGAGCAGGTTTAAACTGAAGGAGAAATATAAATTTCAATTAAAGCTGCAAAAACCAAAAAAAGAACTGAGATTAGTATTAAAATTATTGTATCTAATATAATTCTTTTTGTTTTTCCTTTTGTTAATAAGTCTCCTCTTAATACTGCGATATATAACAACCCCCCTGCAAAAGCTGCAATTAAATAAGCAATCATTTCAGGAATGCCATGTAAAAAATATTTAGTAAAAGCTATTGGTAAAGAAGCAATTCCTAAAGTAGAACGAGCTAATTCGCCAATAACAAAACCCATGACTGAGGCATTCCAGGCAATAATAAAAATAGCTCCTGCTCCGTAAAAAAATGCAAAAATTAAAGAAATAAACAAAACATTGAGGTTGTTTTCTAAAATAACTAAAAAAGGACTCTGAGAAAAAACATTTCCAGTTACTGATAAAGCTCTTATTTCTTCAACTATAGAAGCTTGTAATGAAAACAAAACAGCTGATTTTGCCGGCGGAAAAACAAAAGCCCAAAATGCAAAAGAAAATACAAACCCTAAAAATAAAAATAAGATAAATAACAGAGGTTTGATATGGTGCTTTAAAGTCCAGGTTTCAGTATTATAATCTTCTAACTTTTTTTCTTCCAGTTTTATTGCTCCCTGAACAACATACAGACATGAAAAAACTGTGAAAAAAACCATAGTTAGAGAACTATAATCTGGAAATATCCATAAGCTTATGAAAATTGACAAGGAAGAATAAACAAATCCAATTAGCATCATTTCCAAAGGATGCCTTTCTGCTTTTCTTGCATTAAAAAGTATATTCAGCATGATGATAAATGGGGAAAATGTTTATAAATTTGTTGTATGTTGCATAATCATAAATTTTATATAGTTTATTTTAAAAAGAGATATAAGGGAAAACTAAAAATTGGTTGAAAATATGAAAAAAAAGAGTTTTTTGATATTGCTTTTAATATGCTTTTTAATTAGCCAGGTTTCTGCTCAGGAGTTTAGTCATGTTGTTTCAAATTCTGAGGACTGGAGAGATGTTTATTCCTCAATTATGTATGCTAATTTATTAGGAAGAGAAAGCGATTTTTTAGTGAGCACAAGACACTCAACTCTTTTGTTAAATAGTCTTGAAAAAAATAATTTCATAAGAGTTGTTTCATCCAGAAACAGGCCATTTGTATTTAATTATCCTTCAATGATTGTATCACGAGGATTTAGTGGTGCTGATGAAATAATAGTTGACAATGCAAATTTAGAATTAATAGATGAATTGCCCGATATAACTAATTTTGTTATTGTGGGGGATTTATATGGTTATAATACAATTGCTGCAGCTCCTTATGCACTCCAGACAAATTCCTGGGTTTTTTTTGCAAACAGAGTAAATATAGCTGAAATTGAAAGTATTCTGAACAACAGAGAAGTAAATGATGTTTTGATATACGGGTATGTAGACCAGGAAGTTAGAGATGCATTAGAGCAATATAATCCGGAGATTATTTACAATGAAGATAAGTTTCAGGATAATATTGAGATAGTTAAAAAATATTTAGAATTAAATCCTATTGAGCAGGTTGTTTTAACTAACGGAGAATTTATAGAAAAAGAGATTATGAGCGGGGCTGAGCCAGTTTTATTTACCGGAAGGCAAAATGTTCCTGACCAGATTGCTGAATATCTAAAAAATTCAGATATCGAAGTGGGTGTTTTAATTGGAAATGAGTTAGTTCAGGCTGCTACTAACATCAGAAGAACAACAGGAATTAGTGTTATGGTTAAATTTGCAAGAGGAGCAAGAGCTCCTGCAACAGGAATTTCAACAGTTGAGGGTTTAGATTTATTTTATCTTCCCAGCCCTTCTATGTTCTTGGATTTGCATTCTGTTCAGTATAATCAGGCAACTTCCCAATTAGAAATAACTTATAAAAGTGAGAGCAATATACCTATTTATTTTAAAGGAACTATCACTCTAATTTCAGGGGATAATGAAAGAAGAGTTGGTGATGTCGATTCAATTTTTATAGCGCCCAATGATTTCAAAACAGTTGCTTATCCGGGCGTTGAAATATCTTCAGATGAATTAATTGCTGAGATATTTACATTATATGGTGAAACTCCTTCAGCTTTAGACAGAATTTTAGAAGCTCGGCTGAATGTAAGTTTTGTTAATGTGATTGATAGCTGCGAAATTGAAGTCAGCAAAGTTAGTTATCACAAACAAAAGGAACGATTTATAATAGAAACAAAAAATGTTGCTGATGTAGACTGTTATGTAGATATTGAATTGAATAATGTTCTTATAGGGGGTTTCAGGAGAGACTTAGGAACTGAAGGTTCAGCCAGAATTGATAAAGGGAAAACTGCAAAAATCATAATCAATGAATTTTTGACTGATGAAGATTTAGCTGATAATGAGTATGTTGATTTAACTGCTTATTATGGGGAAAGAGAAGACAGCTTAGTCAAAGTTTATAAAGGAAGATTCAAACTGGGAATTGTTTCTTTTGGAGCTTTGCTTTATGTAATAATGATTCTGATTATAATCATAGTAATACTGATAATATTTATAATAATTATTAAAAGAAGGGAAGAAGACGAAGACGAACTATAGTTTATTTATTTCTTTTTCAGCTTTTTCAATCATATCTACAGTTTTATTAAATTCTTTTTTTGTGAAATTCACTTCGAGAACTTTTATTTTTAACGGAACAGACATTAGTTGCAAATCCATCATTAAAACATCCTTTCCCTGTTTTCTTAAATCACTAATTTTTTGCTTTAACGAAATTGCTTTGTTTTCTAATAATTGCAGGAATTCCTGTTTAATTAAATCTTCCAACTCCCCAATTGTTTTAACATTTTTGAAAATGTTTTTTTCAAGCATTTTCTTAATGAACTCTTTATCTTCAAATCCTTTTATAATCTCAATTAAATCTTCATCCTGAACAATCTCAATTACATTTTCAGAAGTAATTGTAATCCCGCCAATTTTTTCATAGTAATATTTTGGCTTCTTTTTTTCCTTTTTTTTGTTTTTTTCCTGTTTATCCTGATTTTCTTTGTTTGTTTTTTCTTTAGTTTTCTTTGATTTTGATTTATTTTTCTTTGATTTTGTTTTTTTCCTGTTCTTATTTGATTTTTTTGCCATTGGTTCCTCTTTTTTTTCTTTTACTTGTTTGCTTTTATTTTTATATTTCTGCTTTTTGGCTGTTATCTTCTCATCTTTGTCCAGCCCCTGGCTAAATTTTTCTTTGAATTTTGCATCTTTTTTTAGTTTTGGTAAGACAATATTCTGAATTCTTTTTTCTTTGAATAATAAAACAAACAGAGAATTGATTTTTCCAAAAAGTCCTTTTTTGTTTTTTCTGTTTAAAAACAAAATTAAAACTATTGCTAAAGCAATAAATAGTGCAATTAGGAAATAAATTATTATGGACATTTCTGCATTTTTTAATTCTTTTATTTTTTCTTGGTTTTTTTATCTGATTTTGTTTTCTTTGATTTTGTTTTTGCTTGTTTTTTTGATGCTTTCTTAGTTGTTTTCTGAGTTTCCTGTTTTTTATCTTGTTTTTTAGTTTTATCCTGCTCTTTTTCTTCCTGCTTTTCTTTTGATTTTCCTTTGCCTTTATCCTTTTTTCCTTCTCCGGATTTGCCAATTAACTTATCAATATTTTTTAGCTGCTCTGTCATTTTAGATTTATCTGTTATGTTTTTGAATTTGCTTTCCAGTTCAGGAGACAATTGCTTTAGCCATGAAGCAATGTCGTTTTTTTCTTTATTTATATGAAGTTTGAATATTTCCTCATCTAAATTTGGCAAAACTCCAATTAATTCATTAACACTTGAAACCATGATTCCGTTGTCAAATGTTAAAGCTTTGATTTGTTTTTCTTTTACATCTTCTTTTTTCTCAGGCTTTTTTTCTGTTTTTTCTTCTTTATCTTTTTCTTCTTTTTCAAATTCTTTTCTTGCTTTTTTAGCTTCTTCAATTGATTTTTTAATTTCTTCTTCTGCTACTAATTCTATTTTCTTCTTTTTTGGTTTCTTACCCAGCTTATTCCATTGCTGCTCCAGTCTTGGTTTTAATCCTTCCAGATAAATATCTACAATTGCAAAATTGCCTGTCATTAATTTATCCTTGACTAGTTTCAATTCCATTTTCAAATCAAATGTATCGATTTTTTCTTGCTCTAACTGTTCAATCTGATATTCAATATCATCAATTACATCATTATAGTTATTGTATTTGTCTAATTCTTCATCTGGCAATCTTCTTGTATTATGCAGGATTGGACGAAAATTAATAAAAAAAGGGCTTGCATGATTATACGCCGGATTTACAAACATTCCAACTCCTACTGATGCTTTTACCAGGCTTTGCAAAAAATCTTCTCCGTATTTTGTCTGGATTCTTCCTAAATCTCCTTCATCTCTTGTTCTCATCTGAACTTCAGTTGAAATATTGGCTTTAATTTCTCCGACAAAATCTGACAATACCTGAGAAACTAACATTATTCCCATCCCCCATTTTCTGAATTCTCTGCAACCCCTTTCAATTTGCAAAAAACCTTCTCCTGAACCTCCGAATTTACTTAATAATCTGTGAACTTCATCAAAAACAAGCAGAACTTTTAATTCGGGAGATTCTTTTGGGTCGCTTCTGAATATTTGTCTGATTACATTAGCTATAAAAATATCAATATCTTTAGGGTCTAATCTGTTTAATGTGAATATTTGAATCTGCCCCGGATGTATGTGCTTGTTTATATCTATTACCTGCCTTGCATCTTTAACTTGCCTTATATTTCCTTTAAATCCTCTTGCATCCTGTTCTTTCATTCCAAACTTGGGATAATATGCAAACATTTTTTTGTCTGTGCATTTTCTTAACAGCCCCGACCACTGAGCTGTGGGGTCAAACACAACTACTGCTATATTTTTTAGCAAAGCTTCTTCCACAATAACCTGAGCAGTAATACTTTTGCCTCCTCCAGTTGCACCTGCAACAATTGAGTGAGTCATTAATCTTCCTGGCTCTAAATACATGGGAATTTTTGTTTCTGCTACTTTTCCCAAATAAAAAAAATCCGGATTTTTTTTAGGAAGAGTTTTTGCATCCAGCTTCATTCTGTATTTTTTCTTTTTTTCAATCTGCTTTTTTATTATATGATAAGATAAAAAAGAAAGAATTCCTAATCCAATAATCAGCATTACCATCCAAACGGGAATAACCCCTAAGATTAAAACTGAGTAAAAAGGTTTTTTAGCTTCAAATGATGATTTAATAATTATCACTTTTTTGTTATATTCTAAAACTGATTCTAAAACATTATGGCCTTCTTCAATATTTTCCGGGAATGCAAATTTTTTATATACCTGATAAGAATTAGTTATATCGACTGTTTCTTTGCCCAAAAGATAAGTTTGATTTTGGGGGGAAATTAGTGTATATGAAATTGAGGCATTATATATTGTTGACGGTTTTAGCTTGTTTATATTTGAATTAAATTCTAAAAATTTGTTCATATTATATTTGTTTTTTAACAGTTTAATTTCAAATAGTATTTCAGGATTCAGAGATTCATCAACTATGGAGATGTTTACAGGAATTTGCTCATTTAATTGTTCTAATTCAATGATTCCTGAATAATTTCCTGCTTCTTTGCCTTTTATGAGAAAATTTGCTTGAGTTGAATTTTTTGGTTCTATTATAATTCCCCTTGTTTCAAACTCAATGATTTCTGAAATGCTTTCAGATGCAATGAAGTTTACTTCCAGATTAGTCTCTCTTAAATTGGTTATTTTAATATTATCTGTAAAAAGATTTCCCTGGGTGATTTCTCTTTCAACTTTGCTTCTCGAGATAATATAGGTTTCTTTATGGATTTCAGGACCATAAGCAGACTGAGAAATAACTAATTGTGAACAAAATACAAGCATAAAAACTAAGGAGATTGTAAAAATAAAAATTATTTTCTTTTGCTTTATCATTTTTTCTTTTTGGATTTTTTTCTGCTTTTTGTTTTTTTCTTTTTTGGTTTTTTTGTCTTGGTTTTAGTTTTCTTTTTGGATTTTTTTCTGCTTTTTGTTTTTTTCTTTTTTGGTTTTTTTATTGGCTTTTTCCCTGCTTTTTCTTCATTTTGTTTATTTTTTTCCTGTGTTTGTTCTTCTTTATCTTTTTCTTCTTTCCCTGCTTTTTCTTTTATTGAGTTTTCTTCTTTTTCAGTTTCTTCTTTATCTTTTTCTTTTTCAGGTGTTTGCTGTTCTTGTTCTGTTTCTTGTGTCTGTTTTGTTTTGTTTTCTTCCCCACTTTTACTTTCTTCTTCCTTTTTTTTATTTTCCTGAGTTTTTTCAGTTTGTTCATCTTTATCTTCTGGTTTTTTTTCAGTTTCTTCATCCTGCTCTTTCTCTTTTTCCTGTGTTTGTTCTTCTTTATCTTTTTCTTCTGTTTCTTCTTTATCTTTTTCTTCTGTTTCTTCTTTATCTTTGTCTTCTGTTTCAGATTTTTCACTTTCCTTTTTACTTTCTGGTGAAGGGTGAGGAATTTCCTGTTTTTCAAGTTTCTCAGCAAGTTTTTTAATTTCTTCTTTTAATTTATCTTTATTTTCCAGAATATCTTTTGAAATTGGCTCTTTATATGTATTTTTTATGATAATGTATAATTCTACTGCTTTGTCTATTTTGTTTTCCTGAATAAGATTTTTTAGCTCATTCAGCATCAGATATAATCTTAATATTTTTCTTTTTTCTTTGTCTCTGTTATATTTTATCATTAAAATTGCCAGCAAAAAGGATAAAATCCCTATGATGAAAAATATTAAACCTGATTTGATAAATGCAGCAAATCTGAATCTAACGCCTACTTCAAAAGTATCTGAGTCAATTGCTGTGTTCTCATCATCAGACACTCTTCCATAGAATATGTATTGTCCTTCTCTTGAATTTTCAGGCATGGTTAGGTTTTTATAAAGTTTTAAAGAGTTTGTTAAGGTTAATTGTTCTTCTTTAGAATCATAGATGTTTCCAAAAAAATCCTTTACTGCTATGTATAACGTTATCTTAGTAGGTTCAATATCTTTGATGTTTCTTATTGTTATATTTGCTAAAACCTGTTCTCCGGGTCTTACAGCTTTATAATTTTCCGGAATCTCAATTTTAATGTCAAAATCAATATTTATTGCATTTACATCAATCACAACTGGGACGATTCTTGATTCAGTTGAGTTGATGATAATTGAACCAAAATATTGTTCAACAGGAGTATTGTTTTTTGTTCTGAAATCAATTGTTATTTCTTTTGAACCTCCTGCATTGATTGAAAATTCAGCTTCACTTAAAATAACAAATTCCTGTAATGATGTGGTTAGATTAAAAGTCAGATTAGTAGTTCCAATATTTGTAATAGTTAAAATTCTGGTTTTAGATTCTCCTTGTTTTAATGAAACTTTAAATGAATCTGGGTCTATTGTAAAATTGGTGATATATTCCTTTTTTGCCGGATAACCTACATAACCTATTGATTCTCCTTCTTCATCAGGGGTTGCAGGAAGGGCGGGTCTGGAAGAAACATTAAATGTTTGAACAGAGGTAAAATTTGCATTTCCCATTCTGTCAAAAGCATAAAACATCCAGGAAATCTGATTTCCTGCAGCTGCGCTTATTTGGATTCTGTAAAATGACGTATTTACCAAACCAGTAAAATTTGCAGATGAATAATTTGCCCATCCAGAACCCTGATTAACTGAAAAAATATAATAACCTAATCCGTAATTATCTGTCCAGATTGTTGTGAAGTTGACATAATCGCTCTGATAAACATTTGTTTTTGATTTTAAAGGCGAGCTCCATTGGGGAGGCTCAATATCTTCTCCTACTGTTAGGGTGACATTATTGCTATCAGTTGCAAAAGGTCCATCTGAAGCATTGAAAATTACACTTCTTATTCCAGTAAAATTGTAGTCAAGATAAAATGAAACCTGATTGGTAGTTTCATTTATTATAATTGTTATATTTTCCACATAAGTGTAAGAATAATTTAATTCATCTCCGTTTGGGTCAGAAAAATAATCATCTAAATCAAAAGCATTTGTATTATTGTTGTTTTTTTCCCATGTTTGATTGGGGATTAATTCTGTTAAGATAGGGGCGGCATTAGGAACATTAATTTCAGTTGGAATATCTTGTGCATTAACAATTAATACTATGCTTATAAAAATTGCTGCAATAGCTAACAAAAAGCTCTTTTTCATTATAACCTCTTTCTACTATATATATTATTTTGAAAACTTGTTTAAATAGTTTTTCACGTTACTAACTTTTCATTTTTTGTGCAAAAATTAATGAAAAAACCATAAATTATAGAAAACTTTATAAAGTTTTGAATAGTACTTAAATAATGCCTAAAAAGGTACAAAAGAGGAAAAAAGCTGAGACAGTCACAGTTAAAGGAACTCTTACAAAAGAACAGAAGGAGATTATTCAAAAGTTAATTGGAATTCTGGGAAGTAATGAGCAGGATGTTGTTGGGAAAATTCTTACTTTATGGCTTTATAATGAGGGTTATTTAAAAAAAGAAGGGAAAAATCACAATGGAAAGAATTAAAAATATTGATGATAAAAAAGATATAATGAACAAGAAAAGAGACAAAAAAGGGGTTGTAGTTGTATTTATATTATTATTCTTATTATTTTTTAGTTTTATTGTTCAGAGCCAGAATCAAATTCAGGATAACACAGAAGAAACTGCAAATTCTGATGAAGTAGTTCAGGAAACAAATACTCCAACTGAACAACAATCTGAAGCAACTGAAGAAATTAATAAAGAAACAGATGAAGTTGCTAATGAAGAAATTAAACAAGTTGATGAATCTAAGCAAGCTGAGACAAATGATGATACTGAAATTGTAGAAAATGCTGGACAAGAAACTAAACAAGCTGATGAAATAATTGAAGATAATAATACAGAATCAAGTGACGAAAACGAGGATTATGTTTTGATAGATTTAGATGAATTAATCGGGGAAAATTCAACTGAACAAACAAAAAGCAATAAGACAGCATTAAATCCTGATAATGAAACTAATTCAACTTTTATTAATAACCAAACCTCAAGTAATGTTACAGAGAAATCTAATGAAACTGTTGAAGTTGATGTAAATGATACAGAAAAAAACCCTGAAATTAATTATGAAAACAACAAAGGAGATTTTGGAGGGGGAATTTTTGGTGAAAACAAGAGGAGTTTGGATTCTAATGAGACTAAACCTATTAGTCTGAAAAACTTATCAAATGACAGTATAGAATATAAAAATTTAGAAGACGTTATTGGTGAAGAATCCCTTAATCAATCAGATGATAAAGAAAAAAAGAAAATAAACACAAAAACAAAGATTAGTGAAAATGAGAATTCCTGGAAAAAGGAGGTTGTTGTTTCTAGTGAAGAGCATATTGAAGAGCCAATAACAGTTTATTCAGATATTAAAGAAGCTGAAAACGTCAAAATTTACTGGTTAAAAGAAAATGAGAAAATTGAGATTACAGGAAATTCTGAATTTGAAGTTAATTTTTATGATTCAGATGATAATGGCAAAAATGATAGGGTTTCCTGGATTGTTCCTCATTTATCTGTTCAGACTTTTGAGATAGTTATAGATTTTAGGATTGTTGGAAATGAGAGTTTGTCTATTCAAACTATTAAACCAGAAAATAGCTTATTAATCAGCCCTGTTGAATTTGAATTTAATATCTCTCATACATATATTGAAAATTTAAAATGCAATTTAAGTGTAAATGACATTTCCTTTAATTTTAACAATATAAATGGAAATGTTTATGTCGGAGAACTAGATTTTGATTCGGGAGATTATGCCTGGAAATTATATTGCATAGATGACATTACAAAAGAAAATGCAAGTGTTGAAGGAAATTTTTTCATTAATACTGAATTTGATTTGGAAATTCCTGACAAAGTTTATTTGATTGATGATAAAGTTAATTTCACTATTTATAGCGAAGGAGAAACTCAAATAAAGATAATCCATCCTGAGGGTTATTCAGATGAAAGGGTTGTTAATGAAACGTATCCTTATACCTATTTAATTTCTCAAGATTTTATAAATAAAAGGGGAGTTTATTATGTTAATATAACTACTAAAAGATTTGCTGAGCCATATTCATTAACAAAGAGTTTTTCTGTAGCTGAGATGGATTATGAGTATGACAAAGATGTTGTTGCAACTAATGAAGATGTAACTTTTTCAGTTAACATAGATTCTCCTTTTGAAGACATACTATTCTACAGTTTGGAATTTGGGGATGGAACTACTCCACACTATGAAACAAATAACTTAGGAAATAAAATAAATGAGCAAATAACTCATCAATATGCAGAAGAAGGAGTTTATACAACTAAATTAACTGCTGCAATTGATGGAAAGATGTTTACAATACAAAAAAATGGAATTGCGGTTTTGAATGAAGATGATGGTGAAGCTCCGGTGATAAATTTAATTTCTCCTGATGATGATGCTGTTATTAATGAAAATTCTATAGATTTTGTCTTTAAAGCTAGTGATAATGTAAAAGTTAAAAACTGCACTTTTGAGTTGTATAATAAAACAGGCAGTTTTGGAGTTTTGATTTTTTCTGAAACTGATACCACTATTGAGAATAATGAAGAGCTGACAATTACCATAGATGACTTTGTTGAAGGAGATTATTCATGGTATGTTGGATGTTATGATGATGAAGCTAATTATAATGAAAAAGGGAAAGATTTTTTTATAAGATTTTCAAATTCTACTATTAATAACAATACTGAATATTCAAATGAAACTTTAGCAAATGAAACTTTAGCAAATGAAACTTTAGCGATTGAATCTATTGAAGAAGATTATGAGAAAAAAGAAGAAATTGAAAATTTGTTGGACCAAATTAATAATTTTCTTGGAAAAGAATCTGGATTTGCTCCGGAAGTTAAAGAAGTTTCAAGTGAATTAGAAATCTCGAAGAATATTAACCTTTACAAAAAACAATTGCTGCAATATAAAATTGATTTAAAAGACGGATTAAAATTTATGCGGGATGATGTTCTGAAGCAGCAAAGAAAACAGGAAATTTTAGACAGCATTGACGAGATGAAGGGAAAAATACCTTCAAACATAAGGATTATCAGTGATTATGAATATGTAAAGAACAGCATTACTGCAGATATGGAAGAAATTACAAAAAGCTATGTTGAAGCTGAGAATTTAGATATAAGCAACAGAGAAATTAGAAAACTTGCTGAGAAAAACCTGCAATTGCAGAAAACAGTTTCATTTCCAACAACAGCAAGGCATGTTGAAATAGATTATGGTGACAATTTAAAAGAAATTACTTTAGTTTCAAAACAAGTTGAGATGAAGAATAATTCTGTTAATATTATTCTTGAAGTGATTCCAAAGGAAATTGCTGAAAGTTCTGATGAGATAACTTTCCTTGTTGAAACCAAAATTATCAACAAAGATCCTATTTTGAAAATGGATTTAGGAAATTTGGAGAATAAAAAAATAGTTTATTATTTTGAGGGATATAAAGAATTAAAAAATTTGGAAAACACAGAAACAATCATTTTTGACGAATCTCTTGACTCTTTATCTGGAATAACTGGATTTGCTGTTGCTGATTTAACTGGGGGAGGATTTATCTGGTATTTTTTAATTGTAATATTCTTAGGAGTTGCATTGTATTTAGGATATTTTAGTTTTAAAACAATTAAAATTAGCAAATGGAAAAAAGAAGAAAATGTCCGAAAAGGTTTTAGAATGATTAAAAAAGCAAAAAATGATTTAAAAAATAAAGAAGTTGAAGGTGCAAGAGAAAAATATCACAGATTAAAAGAATTATATCCTTTATTTCCTGAGTCATGCAGAAAATATATCTATAACGAAATAAAAGATATTCAGACAGGAATTGATAAAAAAGATGCGGCAAATTTAATAAAAGAATATAACCAAGCTAAAACTGAAGGACGAGAACAAGATGCTTTGGAAATTTATGAAGAATTAAAAAGCATATATAAAAGACTGCCAAAAGATTCTCAAGCTAAAGTTTATAGCAGAGTTTTCACAAGTAAATGATTCTTATTCAATCTATATTTTAGCAATTTTCTAAATCAATTGCAAAATTCCGGCAATTATTAAGTAAAGCCCAACTGCAATTCTTAGAAATTTTGGAAAAAGCAAAACTAGCAAACCAACAATAATTGCTAAAATTCCAGAAATTGCCAAAGTTAATTCTACCATTGTAGTATAAATGAAGAATAGAATATAAACCTTCTTATAGAAAAAATTAAATAGTAGCATCACTTTATTACAATAATCTGAATAGAATTTTTTCTAATAAGAGAAATTAAGAATGAGTAAAGAAAAGCCAAAATATTGTCATGAATGCCCAGAATATAGTTTAGATACATGCAAGCAAGATAAACCAGAATATAAAGGCAAGCATCCGGGGGTTTGCAGAATTACCGGAAAAGAAATTTTGGGTATAAGAAGATATTGCGGTGGGAGTCCTTTAGTACAGGAAACTGAAGAACATTTTTGCAATGAAAGGGAAAGAGAAGATTTGAGTCGTTGTTGCAGACAAGAACCAAACAGGTTTTTAGAGGAAATAACCCAAGAGGATGATTTTTGATTATTGGTTTCTGCTACATAAAATTTATATAATGTAAAACTAATAAAAAACAGAGGTGGCGGAAACTATTTTTGTTTCTGGAGGAAAAATGTGCAGTTATGATTTAATTTTATTTGATCAAAATGGAAGATTACAGCAAGTAGTCCCTGTTAGTAATGATAATGAAATTCCTGAAATAGGAGAAACAATTTTATACTGGAGAGATAAATATAATATAACCGGAACAAATGAATCACCTAATGGTAAAGTAAGTAAATTAGTTATGGCGACATTAGTTTCTGAAAAACCGAAACCTAAAAAAAGGCAAGGTGTTTCAATTGAAATTGGAGAAAAACCGGTTGGGATAAATAATTATAAAAAAATTTATGAATTTCGCTTAAATAAAAATGAGAAACAATCCATTTAAGATGATTGGAAGTTATTTAGGGTTATTAGCTGGATTAGTTCTAACTTTATTTTCATATTTAGCTATTTTTACTATTTGTGAATTTGCTGATTGCAAAACTACTGCCTTTGTTTTGCCAGTATTTCCGGCATTATTTGGATTTTTTGGAGGATGGCTAATACATATTTTATTTAGGAAACTGAGAAAAATTTAAATATTTATTAATCCTGTAATAACATGGCTAAAGGAAAATTTTCAATATTCTGGTTTTAACAGTAGTATGGCTGTTAAACAAATTAAATATCCAAAAAATCCTGTGTGTTACCACATGTCAAGAATCTATGATTCTTGAGAGAGTTGGTTTTTGCAATGCATTCCTGATATAATCCTTTTTGACATTCAATGGTTACCTATACTCTTGATTATAATTGCTTTAGGAGCTTTTGTCAACAGATTGTTAGGAAAGTATTCAAGGCAAATTGAAGTTTTGGAAATGCGGGAACACTTCAAGGCAAATTGAAGTTTTGGAAATGCGGGAACACTTCAAGGCAAATTGAAGTTTTGATTATATTTAAAAAGTTTTAATTGTTAATTTTTATATGAGAATAATAATTCCAATAATCATACTAGCTTTACTGTTAGGAAGTTCGGTTGCATTAATGATTCTTACTTCTGATAACCAACAAAATAATACCAAAATATCAAACAGAGAATTAGAATTAGCTGAAAAACAAAATCAGTTTGGTTTTGACTTAATTAAGCAATTAGATGATGAGACTGTATTTATTTCTCCTGCAAGCATTTCTTTAGCTTTATCAATGGTTTATAATGGAGCTGAAGAGGAAACTAAACAAGAAATGGAATCAGTATTGAATTTTGAAGGATTAACCAGAGAAGAGATAAATATTGCCAGTAAAAATCTTATAGATTATCTGGAGAATTCAGAAGAAGTAAAATTATATATTGCTAACAGCATATGGGCAAGAAAAGGGATTCCGTTTAATCAGGAATTTTTAGATGCAAATGAGAAATATTTTGATGCTGAAATTAATAATTTGGATTTTTCAAACCCAGATTCAGTTAATGTAATTAATAACTGGGTTAGTGAAAATACAAAAAATAAAATTGAAAAAATTGTTGATGAAATAAGTAGCGAAGAAGTAATGTTTCTGATTAATGCTATTTATTTTAAAGATCTATGGATAAATGAATTTGACAAAGACTTGACATCTGAAAGAGAGTTTCATTTGTCTGAAGAAGAAACAATCAAAGTTGATATGATGCAGCAAGAAGAATCATTTAGATATTATGAAGACGATTCTTTACAAATTATTGAATTGCCTTATGAAGGAAATTTGAGCATGATTGTTTTTCTGCCTGAGAATCTAAATAATTTTATAGAAGATTTAGATAATGAATATTTTGGGAAAATTGATTCCGCTGAAAAACAAAAAGGAACACTATTAATGCCAAAATTTGAATTGGAATATGAAAAAGAGCTTAATGGAGTTTTAAAACAATTAGGAATGAGTAAAGCATTTAATCCTGCTGAAGCAAATTTCAAAGGAATTGCAGATTTATCTGAAAATTTGTATATCAACTATATTAAGCATAAAAGTTATGTGAAAGTTGATGAAGAGGGAACTGAAGCTGCTGCTGTTACTTCTGTTTCTGTTGGAATAACTTCTGTTGGGCCTCAGGGATTTTATATGGAAGTAAACAAACCTTTTTTCTTTGCAATAAGAGACAATAAGACTCATTCTGTTTTATTTATGGGAAAAATTTCAAATCCTAATGAATAGATTTTTATACTTGAACAATTTTTTTTACATATGGAACGGAAAAAAGTAGGTGTTGCATTAGGAAGTGGAGGAGCTAAAGGTTTAGCCCATATAGGAGTTTTAAGAGTTTTGGAAGAGTATAATATTCCCATCGATTATATTTCAGGTACAAGCATGGGTTCTATTGTAGCAGCTTTATATTCTTCAGAACCAAATGCAAAAAAATTAGAAAAAGAAGCTTTGCAAAAAGACTGGAGCAAAATTTTTGATTACACTTTTCCAAGACACGGGATTATTAAAGGAAAGAGAATTGAAAATTATTTAGATGAAAAACTGCATAATATCACTTTTGAGGATTTGAAAATTCCGTTATTTGTAACAGCATTTGATATAGAAAATCAGAGAGAAGTCATTTTTACTAAAGGAGATGTATCTAAAGCAGTAAGAGCTAGCATTTCAATACCTGGATTTTTCATTCCGGTAAAAAATAAAGATGAGATTTTAGTTGACGGGGCAGTTGTCGATCCTATCCCCACTGAAATTTTAAAAAGAACAGGGGCTGAAATAATCATAGCTTCAAATGTGGAAAATGTGAAAGAAAAAACTCCGTTATTCAATGAAGAGGCTGTTGAGAAGAGCAACAAGAAAAAACTGCCAGGAATAATTGAAATTGGTGCAAAAAGCTTTAGGATTGCTGCAGCTGGGAGTTGTAAAGCAGATTTGGAAAAAGATAAAGCAGATTTTGTTATAAACATTAATTTAGAGAATATGGGAACTTTGGATTTTTCAAAGAAAAATCTGAAAAAAGCAATAAGAAAAGGTAAAAGAGAAACAAGAAAAAGTTTAAAAGAAATTAAGAGATTAACTGAACCAAATCCGTTCAAAATGTTTTTAGATGAATTAAATGCAAATATAGAAGAAAAATTAGGAGTTAAAAAAATAATTAAAAAACTAAAACAATGAAAACAGGAAATTTTCATAAATCAAAATTCTAAAAAATTAAAACCATTATAATAAAAAAATTTAGATAAAATGAAACAAAATTTTAGATGAAATGGCCGATTGGAAATTTAACAAAGTATAAGAAAAATCCTATTTTGAATCCTGCAAGAAAAACAAAATTTGAATCTGCAGCTGTTTATAACCCTGCTGCTGTTAAATATAAAGATAAGATTTACTTGTTTTACAGAGCTGAACAACATTATTATAATGATTATATATCAAGAATTGGCTTGGCAGTTAGTGAAGATGGATATAATTTTCAAAGATGCGGTAAAAATCCTGTTATTACCCCTGAAAGAAGATATGAAAAAAGAGGTTGTGAAGATCCGAGAATTACAAAAATAAATAATAAGTATTATATGACTTATGTTGCCTTTTCAGGAAAAAAAACCCATATTGTTTTAGCTGAAGCTGACAAGCCCGAGGGTTTTTGGAAAAAAAGGGGGGTTATTATTAAAAAAACAAAATCAGGAGGATTGATTCCAAAAAAAATTAATAACAAGTATTACCTGTATTTTGGAGACATCAATATGTATGTTGCTACATCAAGAGATCTGAAAAAATGGAAAATTCATGATGATCCTGTATTGACTCCTAGAAGAGATAAGTTTGATTCCAAACTAGTTGAAATCGGCCCTTGCCCGATTGTAACTAAAGAAGGAATCTTTGTTGTTTATAATAGTTCTAATGGAGACGAGTATAATGTGGGTTATGCAATGTTTGATAAAAAAAATCCAGAAAAATTAATAGCTAGAACTGACAAACCTGTTTTATCTGCAGATAAGCCTTGGGAGAATTATGGGAAGGTTAATTATGTGGTTTTTGCAGAAGGATTAGTTGAAAAAGATGGTAAATATTTTTTATATTATGGCGGGGCTGATAAAAGTATCGGAGTGGCTACTGGAAATAAAAAGTATTAACACTCTCCTTTTATATAATAATCTATTTCATTGCTCATACAAGCAAAACAACCATTAGAATAAGTTTGCTTGTTGTTTCCGCAAACAGGGTCATAAACTTCTATACAAGCATCAGCATTTATTTCATCTTCTTGACAGTAATGATATTCTTTTAATTCAAAAAAAGTAAAATTTTCAATCCAAACCTTAATTTGATTGTCTTGCTTTTTTATCTCTACTATAAAACACCCCTCACAAGGCTCTTTATCTACGTTTTCAATTGTTAAGTTGTTTCCTTCAGTATTTTCCAGTGCAATTTTAACAGCTTTTCTATCGTTAGCATCTAGATCAAATTCTCTAATGCAGACATTTAATGATTCATTATAAGAATATCCTGCTGAAATCAGACATCCTTGTTCGTCATTGTCCTCACCAATTTTTGGCTCATCTGGATTACCTGTATTATTAAAATATAAAATAAATCCTGCTAGGATTATTAAAATAATTCCTAAGATTAAAGCCCATGTTTTTGCCATATAAAAATTATTTTATCAGGATTTATAAATTTATTTGTATTGGTGGTTTTGTAGAAAGTTTTATTAATCAGATTTTAATTAATATAGTATAAAAAATGATAAGTATACTTATATGGATTTTGGTTTTGCTTGTTATGTATGTTTTAGCAGGGATAAGAGTTGTAAATGAGTATGAAAGAGGAGTTAAATTTACAATAGGCAAATATTCAGGATTGATGAAACCTGGATTAAAAATTGTTTTGCCAATAATACAAACATGGCAGAGAGTTGACATAAGAACCAAAGCAGTGGACGTTCCTGACCAGGATGCAATAACCAAAGACAATGTTTCTATAAAAGTGAATGCAGTTTTGTATTACAAAGTAAATGATGCAAAAAGTGCTATAATACAGGTAGAGGATTTTATGTTTGCTGTTTCGGAATTAGCGCAGACTACTATGAGGGATGTTGTTGGAGAAGTGACTTTAGATGAACTATTAAGTAGCAGAGATGCTGTTTCAAAGAAAATAAGGGAAATTGTTGACAAGGCAACTGATCCCTGGGGAATAAAAGTTTCTTCAGTTGAGCTGAAGCATGTTGAGTTACCGGAGCAATTAAAAAGAACTATTGGGAAAGAAGCAGAAGCTGAAAGAGAAAAAAGAGCAGTGATTATTAAAGCTGAAGGAGAAGTTATTGCATCTGAAAACATGTCAAAAGCTGCAAAAAAACTTTCTTCTGCTCCAGGTGCTTTGCATTTAAGAACTTTGCAAACTTTAAATGACTTAAGTTCTGACCAGAGCAATACTATTGTTATAGGAGTTCCTTTAGAAATTTTAAGGAGTTTTGAAAAAACAGGCAAGAAAAAATAATTTTTATTTTTTCCTTTTTTTATGTCTTGTAGAAAGTAACTAACCATATACTGAATTTTTAATGATTGTTCTAA
>CAZQGH010000011.1:0-30885 GCA_964592915.1 Candidatus Woesearchaeota archaeon
TTATTCAGATAAAAGAATTGATAATGAAAAAATAGTTAGCATAGATGAAAGATTTTATTTGTGGTTTAAAAGATATCCTGAATCTAAAGAGAAATTGCAAAAACTGAAAGGGAAAGTTAAAAAACTTGAGCAGGAAATTAAGGAGATGCTGAAATGAAATTAAAAATAAAGCGATATTTTGAAAATTTAGATCCAAAAAAATTAGGACTGGATAAGATTAAAGTAAAATCAGTTAAAAAAATAGGGATGGGAACAAGCAATGCCAATTTTGTTGTTGATACTGGAAAGAAGAAATTTGTTTTCAGGTTAAACATGCATCCAAAAAATAGAACGAAAATTAAAAATGAGTTTAAAGCTTTAAAATTAGTTGAGGACTATAATATCACTCCTAAACCAATCCTTTTAGACGTATCAAAAAAGATTTTTGATTCTGAATTTATGATTCAAAGCTATATTCAAGGAAAAACAGCTGAACAGCTTAAAATATGGAGAACTGATAAAGGATTGAAAGAACTAGCAAAGTTATTAACGAAGATACATTCAATTAGAATTAAAGGGGATTTAAAGAAACTAAAAAAATTTAAACCTGTTTTTGAGTATAAAAGATATCTAAAACATCAGAAAAAATTTTATATTAAATATATTAAAAAGCATGTTAAAAACAAGAACCTTATCAGTTTAATTGATGGAACTTATGCTAAACTAAAAAAAGATATCCCTGAGGATATTGGTTATAATATGGTTATAAGCCAGGGAGATTTTTGTGAAGGAAATATAATAATCAGTAAAAACAGGTTTTATTTAGTTGATTTTGAAAGTTTAGGGATTGAAAATCAGTTTTCTGAACTAGCATTTATTTTAGTCACATTTAAAGGAACTCCATTTAATAAACAGCAAAAAAAAATATTTTTACAAGAGTATAAAAGACAAATGAAAATTGAAGATAAAAATTTTGATAAAAAAATCCAAGCATGGATTCCTATATTGCAGTTTACTATATTTTTGTGGGCTATAAAACATGTTTTAAGAAGCAAAAATAAAGAGTTTCATTCTCATTTCCTTGAGTCAAATAGTTTTAAAGAAGATTTGGAATATGCTCAGATTGTTTTAAAAAACAGTATTAAATTGGGTTTAATTGACAAAAAGTATAAAGATTTTGATATTAAGAAAGCTTTATAATTTTTAATATAGCAAAATAAAACACATAAATTTAAATATTTATTACAACTAAATCTAATATGTGGAATCCATTTAAGAAAAATGAGGATGATGTGGTTGATTTTACTGCATTAGAAAGAAGAGGTGTTATGAGAAAATCCAGAGAATTGCAGCAGGATAGCAAGGTTAATAACTTAAACAGCAACGATGTCATTGATTTGACTTCTTCAAATACTGAAACAAGCAGTTCTGTTAGTGATAATAATGATTCTACAGGATTGGGTTTTTTAGGAAGCATTGCTTCTTCATCTTCAGATTCATCATCTGTATCATCAGATTCTGATTCAGATGTAGATACTGGATTTAGCAGCTATTTATCACCTGATGAAAAAAGAAAGAAACTGGCAAGACGATTAAGTGACATGACTGGCAAAATAGAGAGCCATGATACTGAGTTATACAGACTACAGCAAAGAATTGAATTATTGGAGAGAAAGTTAGAGAGGCAGTAAAAAGACTACTGATTCTTAATTATTCATTCATATTCTATTATTTGTTATCTCCATACAATCTCTCTTCATCTTCCATTGATAATAACATTCTAATAGCAGATTGGTGGAATTTAGAGCAATTTTCTCTGACATACTTTGCAAACTCTTCTGCGCTATTATAAGGAAGATTAGATAATGGATTAGCAACATTTACTGGACAGTGATTAAATCTTTCTTCTCTACTAGCAGGATAAACTCCTTGCTCAAAACCCCTCATTAACTGAGTCCTTTCTGCAGAAGTTGATTTTATTATTGGTTCTTTATCATCTGTTTTATCATCTATTGGCATAATAAAATTAGCAAGTTAATATTTTATATATTTCATTGCCGTTGTTAAAAGTATTTTTTTCATAAAAATTGGAAAATTTTTAAGCTTCCGAAAATTTTTGTTTTCGAATTCATAAAACTTATAAACTGATTTCTTATTATTTTTTAATGGCAAAACCAAAACATATAGGCATAATATTAGATGGTAACAGAAGATATGCAAAAAGATTAGGCAAGCATCCTTGGAAAGGGCATGAAAAAGGAGCTGAAAATGTTGAAAAATTAGTTGACTGGGCAAAAGAATTAGAATTAAAAGAACTAACATTGTATACATTTTCAGTTAAAAATTTTCAAAGAGAAAGAAAAGAAGTTGACATGTTAATGAAATTATTTATTAAGATGTTTAATAAATTTAAAAATGACAAAAGAATTGATGAGAATAAAGTTAAGATAAATTTTATTGGCAGGATAGATATGTTTCCTGAAAAAGTTCAGGATGCTATGAAAAAATTAATGGAAAAAACAAAAGATTATAATAATCATATAATAAATTTTGCAATGGGTTATGATGGCAGAACCGAATTAATAGATGCTGTTAAAAATATTGTAAAAAAAGCTAAAAATGGAGAAATTGATGAGAATGATGTTGATGAAAAATTAATTGATGAGAATGTTTATATGAATGACAAACCTGATATGATTATCAGAACATCAGGAGAAAAACGTATCTCAGGATTTTTATTATGGCAGGGAAGTTACTCTGAATTTTATTTTATTGATAAAATGTGGCCCGAATTTAATAAACAGGATTTAATTAATGCTATAACTGAATTTGAAAACAGAGAGAGAAGATTTGGGAAATAAGTTTAAACAACCAAAAAGGTTAAATATATAAAAAAATGAACATTTTCAATAAAAATTATTACACAATTCTAAAATCTTTATTTGATAATCCTATTTATCCCTTTCATATAAGAGAGTTGGCGAGAAAATCCGGATTAAATCCAAATACTGTTATGAGAATTACAAATATTCTGGATAAAGAAAAGATTATTATGAGAAATAAAAAGAAAAATGTTGTTGCAATTCAACTAAACCTTGAAAACCAACAAACAATAAGAATAAAGAAACTAATTAACTTGTTCAGATTATATGAATCTGGATTAATTGAGTTTTTAATTAATAAATATATGCCTGATTCTGTTAGTGTTTTAGGTAGGTATTCTAGAGGAGAGGATATTGAAAATTCTGACATTGATATGGTTGTTATTTCAAATAAAAAAGAAATGGCTGATACAAGTAAGTTTGAGAAAAAATTAAGCAGAAACATGCATTTAATTATTGAGAATGAAAAAGAGTTCTCTGAAGAATTTTACAATAATCTTATAAATGGAATGATTTTATATAGGTATATTAAGAATGAAAGAATTTAAGTATTATTTAAACAAAAAGGATATAAAAAAATCCTCAAAAGATACAGAATTAGCAAAATCTTTAATTAAGGATATGCTTGAGAGAATAGAAAAATCAAATAAGCTCTCTACAAATGAATATTCTAAAATAATATTTGAAAATATGTATGATGCTCTACGTGATTTTTGCGATGCTTTATTAGCAATTAATGGCTATAAATCATATTCACACTCGGCTTCAATATCTTTTCTTAAAAACATAGGTTTTAATGACAACATAATTAATCAGATGGATTTATTTAGATATAAAAGAAAATAACATATTATAATAAAAAATGGCGAAAATATCAAAAGACAAAATAAAAGCATATGCTCTGAAAAATGCTTTACAACATAACGGGAAAGCTAAAGAGAGTAAAGTAATAGCAAGTTTGTTTCATGAAGGCTTGGAAAAAGAAGAAGTTGATGAAGTATTAAGTAAAGTGAGAGGGATAGTTAAAGAAGTAAATAAATTAAAAATTGATGAGCAAGAGAAAGAATTTGAAAAATTAGAAGATAAAGTTGATGAACGAGAAGAAAGAGAAGGTTTACCAGAATTGCCGGATGTTGACAAGAAAAAAGGAGTTATAATGAGATTTTCTCCTTCTCCTAGTGGACCAATGCATATTGGACATGCCCTAACTGGAATGCCTTCATCATTATATGTAAAAAAATATGGAGGAGAGTTTATATTAAGAATTGAAGACACAAATCCAAAAAATATTTATGAGCCAGCTTATGGGATGCTGCAGAAAGAAGCGGAATGGTTATTTGGCAAAATATCGGGAATATCAAAAATAAATATCCAGTCTGACAGAATACCTGTTTATTACAAATATGTTGAGAAGTTAATTGAATTAGAAAAGGTATATGTATGTGTTTGCTCACCAGAAGAATTTAAGAAAAATGTTGAGAAAAGAAAAACTTGTGATTGCAGAAAATTAAGCAAAGAAGAAACAAAAGAAAGATGGAAGAAAATGCTGGGAAAAGGCAAAGATAAATATAAAGAGGGCGAAGCTGTTGTGAGATTTAAATCTGATTTGAGATTAAATAATCCTGCTTTAATTGATTTTCCTTTAGCTCGTATTATAAATGATAAACATCCAAGACAAGGAAAAAAATACAGAGTATTTCCATTAATGAATTTAGCTGTTACAGTAGATGATATTGAAGAAAATGTAACTCATATTATTAGAGCTAAAGATCATAGAGACAATGCAAAAAGACAGGAAATGATTTTTTCTGCTTTAGGGAAGAAGTTTCCGTGGACTGGTTTTTTAGGGAGATATCATTTTACAGATATGGAATTGTCAGCTTCAAAAATGAGAAAAGCTATTGAAGAGGGGAAATATAAAGGATGGGATGATCCTAATTTGCCAACAATAGCCTCACTAGCTAAGAAAGGTTATAAATCTGAAGCATTTGCTTTAATGGCTGAAGAAAGAGGGTTGTCTGAAGTAGATAAAAAGCTAAGTAAAAAAGATTTTTTTGAATTGCTTGACAATTATCAAAAACAGGTAAAATAAGAAAATTTATAAATAAGTTTAAATTAAAGATAATATGAAAAGAGGTAATAAAAAGGGTTTAGCTGAAATTATTACAGTTATTTTGATAATCCTATTATCCCTGGCGGCAATTGCAATAATCTGGCAGGTGATTAAACCTGTGATATTAAAAACAACTTCCCAGATTTCATTAGTTTGCTTAAATATGGATTTGAAAATAACTCAGACAAACTGTTCAAGAGAAGGAGAGATATGGAGTGTCAGGTTAGAAAGAGGTGTTGGAGAGGGAGAAATTAAGACACTGAAATTTGTTTTTTCAGGAGATTCGGGAAGTGAAACAATTACATGGACTAAATTCACTGAAAATGCTGATGGTGTTGCTCCAGGAATGCCAGATGAATTAGATGTTGTTACATACACATTTGATTTAAATGAGTATGAATTGCCTTCAGACACAAATGAAATTAAAATTGCACCAGTTGTAGAAGCTGAAGGCGGTGAAGAATTATCCTGTCCAGTAATAGGCACCCAGGAGTGTTCTGTTTAGTTTTTTGTGTTTTTTCATTATTACATTTCTATATGCTTTAATTATGTCAATTGATTTTTAATATCTCGTAACTAAATTGGTTATTTCAAAAGTGTTATCAAGGATATATGCGAGACTTATCAAATGGATTTACATCTTCTAAAAGATTTTTTATTTCTGTTATTATTGGTTTTAATGATGAATCATCCTTATCTGTCATTATATTTTAATTACTAAATAATTTTATCTTATTGTGATTCTGATTCATTTTACATTTATTAGCATTTTATATTCTTCAGTGCTTAATGATATTAACTTGCTTTGCCTGTTATAGAATTATATTTTCAATCAAAATTTTTCACCATATAAGGATATTCAAATTTATATCCTAATTTTTTGTAATATTCACGAACTCCTACTCCTGAAATTACATATAACCTGCTGATTTTTTGTTTTTTTGTAATTTCTTCTGCTTTTTTCATCAACTGGTTTCCTAAACCTTTATGCTGTATAGACTGCTTCTTTTTTTGTCCTATTGCTAATGACTTGCCATATACATGCAGTTCTCTTACAATAGCTTTATTTTTTGTAATTCTTAATCTTAATAAGCCAAATAATATATTGTTTTTATTTACAAATTGCAGGAAATATTCTTTTCCTCCAGAAGCCTCATATTTTTTTATTTTTAGTTTTAAATCTCTGTCGATTTCTTCCCATTTTCTTTTATCTCTCATTCTAAATCCAATCTCCCTAAATCTTATCTCATTCACTTTTGCATTTGATTTTTTCAGTTCTTTTTCGATATCTCTTCTTAAATCAATTCTTATTGTTCCTGCTGACAAATAATTTGGAGGAATTTCCCTCATTATTCTCATAACTCTGCAATATTCTGGAACAGATTTAAGCATCTTTATTATTAATCTCTGTATTTGCTGTTTTGTATATGGCTTGTATTTTCCTTTTTCATAATGCTTTTCCAGTAATGAACCTTTTATAACCTGGCAAGGATATATTTTTAACTGGTCTGGTTTGTATTTTTCTGAAGAAAATATTTTTTTAAACATTTCCAAATCTTTTTTTGGGTTACTTCCTGGAATGCCAGGCATTATATGATAGCCAATTTTGAATCCTGCATTTCTTAATCTTTTTGTAGCATCAACAACATCTTTCAATTTATGCCCTCTGTTAACTTTTTTATATATTTTATCTGATATTGCCTGAACTCCTAATTCTACTCTAGTGCATCCAAATTTGAACATTTTTTTTAGGTCTTCATCTGAACATCTATCTGGACGTGTTTCAATTGCTAAAGCAACACATCTGTGTTTTGATTTTTCATTTAGTTTTATTGCTTTTTCCAGAGTTTTTGATTTCTTTCCATTTAACCCATCATATATGCCTTTTACAAACTCTTTTTGATAATCATCAGGATATTCCATAAATGTTCCTCCCATAATTATAATCTCTATTTTATCTGTTGGATGGTTCATTAATCTAAATGCTTTTAATCTTGCTTTAACTTGTTCCTTTGAATCATAATCAAGCATTTTAGCTCTTATTACTGCTGGCGATAATGGGGTGTATGACTGGGGAACATTTAGTGATGGACAATATAAACACAATCCATGTTCACATTTTCTTGGTTTTACAACTACTGCAACTGGCGTTACTCCAGCTAGGGTTTTTGAGGGTTTTCTAACTTCTCCTTTTTTAGGCAGTTTCATAATTTCCTCATAGATTTTATTAAATTATGTAATTCAAAAATTTCCTGTTTTTGTAATTTCATCGTAAATAATGGTTTATTCTAATTTATTATATATACTAAACTCAAATAATGTTTTTAAATGCTTTTTGTTTTTTTAATTTATGGGTAAAAAGGAATATCCTCAGCTTGATGAATTAAAAAAATTACCAAGAGGGAAAATAGGTATACTAAAAACTGTAGAAACAATTGCTGAGGAAGAAAATGTAAATTCAGCAGAAAATTTTGCTTATTCTTTGGAAGATGAAACTTTTGGTGATTATAATGCTGCTTTTCAGCATGCATCTGAATTAACTGCTGAAATAACTGAATCTAATCCCACTAAAACCAGTTATTATGTTGTTCATGAATATCCTAATTATCCTGGAAATTTTGGTTTAAGATATGTTCCCAGACCAAATCAATTAGTTAGAAATAAAAATCAGGATGATGGAAGTGAGGAAAATGGATAGGCCAAAAGTAGGATTGGGGGTTATAGTTATTAATAATGGCAAAATATTATTGGGTAAAAGAAAAGGCAGCCATGGCGAAGGTACATGGGCATTTCCTGGAGGGCATGTGGAAGCAAATGAAAAATTTATTGAAACAGCATTAAGAGAATTAGAAGAAGAAACTGGTTTAACAAAAGAAAATATCGAGATTATTGATAAAAATAAATTATTGCCAGGAACTAATGATCTATTTATTGATGAAGATAAGCATTACATAACTTTATATTTGAGGGTTAAATTACTTAATAGTGAACCAAAAATTATGGAAAAAGATAAATGCTTAGAATGGAAATGGTTTTCATGGGATGATTTGCCTGAACCATTATTTTTACCTTTAAAAAATTTAGTTAAAGCAGGTTATAAACCATTTGAAAATTTTTAAATCAAAAAGCAAGAGAATGAATGAAGAGAATAAGCAAGAAAAACAGATTAAGATAGGTATAATAGGAGGTTCAGGATTAGATAATCCTGATATTTTAAAAGATTCGTATGAAAAAGATATTAACACTCCTTATGGAAAACCTAGTAGCAAGATTTTAACTGGGAAAATTAATGGTATAGATGTTCACATTATATCAAGACATGGTAAAAATCATGAAATCCCTCCTTCTCAAGTTAATTACCGAGCTAATATATTTGCGTTAGGACAATTAGGATGCACTCATATTTTATCAACAACAGCAGTAGGTTCATTAAAAGAAGAGATAAAAAGAGGAGATTTTGTAATTTTAAGTGATTTTATTGATTTTACTAGACACAGAAAAACAAGTTTTTTTGAAAAATTTCCTGATGAACCAGAACATGCTTCAATGATTGAACCATTTTCTCCTGTTTTGAGAAAAAGAATAATTAGTGCTTGTAAAGAACTGAATATTTCTCATCATGACAAAGGCGTTGTAATAACCATTGAAGGACCAAGATTTTCAACAAAAGCAGAATCTAATTTATTTAGACAGTGGGGAGCTGATGTAATCAACATGTCAATTGCTCCAGAAGCTGTTTTAGCTAGAGAGGGCAATTTAAATTATGCAGCTATAGCTATGTCTACTGATTATGATGTGTGGAAAGAAAATGATGAAGTTAGCTGGAAAAAAGTTTTAGAAATATTCAATAAAAATTCAGATAAAATGAAAAAATTATTAGTTAAGGTAATTGAAGATTTTAATAAGCCTGTTGATATTGAGAAACCTGATGAAATTAAAATTAAACAAAAAGAGAAAAAAGTAGAAAAGCAAAAAAATGATGGAAATGAAACAGATAATCAGCAAAAAACTGAAAAACTGAAAAAACCTGAACAAAATAAGGAATTAAAAATTGAAACTAGAAAACCTGATGAAAGAAAGAGTAAAAGCAATAAAAATAAATTAAAACAGGGAGGCACAATAAAGCACGAAGAACAAATACTAACTAAAATAGAAGATGACAATAAAGTTGTATATAAAACTAAATGTATTAATTGTCAAAAAGAAGCTGTAATTCCTTATGTTCCAAGAAGAGGGAAACCGGTTTATTGCAAAGAATGTTATGTTAAGATAAAAAATCAAAAGCAAGATAACCTAAAAAAGAGTAAAGGAAACATAGAAGATGGATAAAACCGGTTCTAAGGATGTTAATTTAATAAGAAATTCAATAAGAACTATTCCTGATTTTCCCAAACCTGGAATTAGGTTTAGAGATATCACAACTCTTATGTTAAATCCTGAGGCATTTAATAAAACAATTGAAATTTTATATGAGAGGTATAAAGATGAGGAAATTAATTCAATTATAGGAATTGAATCAAGAGGATTTATTTTTGGCTCGCTACTTGCTTCTAAATTAAATAAATCATTTATTTTAGCAAGAAAACCAGGAAAATTGCCGGGAAAAACCGAAAAAATTGAGTATGATTTAGAATATGGTAAAGATTGTGTTGAAATTCATAAAGATGCTGTTAACTCTGGAGATAAAGTAATAGTTGTTGATGATTTAATTGCTACTGGAGGAACTGCAAAAGCAGTAAATGATTTAATTGAAAAATTAAAAGGAGTAGTAATAGAAAATGCTTTTGTAATTGAACTTCCAGATTTGAAAGGTAGAGAGAAATTAAAAAAAGTTTTTTCTATTGTTCAGTTTGAGGGTGATTAAACCAGGTTCATAATTATCCTTGCTGTTTCTTCAGGATTGTGTCTTGCAAGAGTTTTTCCTTCTTCACTAACCTCATATTCTATTAATAAGTCAGCTGTAACTAGTTCTCTTTCTAATCCATTTAAAGAAGGTTCAACAAATAATGATCTCTCTCCCTTATATTTATCTACTACTTTTTTTGTTGGTTCTTTCTTATTAGCTATTACATAATCAACTTTTTTTTCAGCATATTTTTCAATTTCTTTTACAAATTCACCTGTATTAAAATTATATGTTCCTTGTTTTGTTACTAAATTGCAAACATAGGCAACTTGGGCATTTGAATCTTGTAATGCTTCATTAAATCCTCCAACTAAAAAATTAGGAATTATAGAACCATATAAATCTCCTGGGGAAATAACAATTAAATCTGAGTTTCTAATTGATTGCGCAGCATCTCTAAATATAAATGCTGGTGGTTCTAACCAGATATCTTCAATTTGTTCATTTTTATCTAAGCTATAACTAACTTCTGTTTGTTTATCTAATCTTTTATCATTATTTGTTCTTGCATATAAATGAACATCATTAATTGTTATTGGAATAACCTTTGAATTCCCTCTTAATCTGATTAATTTGCCTGCTTCCTGAACATACCTCTCCTTGCCAACAATGTCTTGTAAACCTGCTATCATCTGGTTACCTATGCAATCTACTCCAATCCTGTGCTCAAATAAATCTCTTAAAACTCCCGGGTCTTCAGATAAAGCTACTAAACATCTTCGTAAATCTCCTGCTGGCAAATATCCAAACTCATCTCTTAATTTTCCTGTTGAGCCGCCATTATCCACCATGCTTACAAGTGCAGTTAAATCAACATCATAACTTCTCAAACCTCTTAACAACACATATTGTCCTGTTCCTCCACCAATAGTCACAATCTTTTTCATACTTGTTAATTTAGAAATAAGTTTTTAAATTTAATGATGTTTAATTCCACAATAAGAAATAAGATAAAACTGAAACTAACACCCTGAATAATTTAAGATTAAAACCACATACTACTAAAGGCAATATCCTCAGAAATGGTATCATTATAAAAAATAAAAAGAAGTGATATCTGTATAAACAGTTCTTTAAGCTGATTTTATTTGCAATATTCTAAAATTTTTCCAATTTATTTTTCTGTTTTCTGAAAATTGAATTTTCCAGCCATATTTTTTCTTATCCCATACATTTCTTCCTTCTACATAAGATTCTATAAATGATAGAGCAATCATAGCTATCCATACATATATAAAAATCAATATTGCATTCATTTTTTTATATAAAATTTATATGAAAATCTATTTAAACATTATTATTTATTGAGTTATATGAAAGAATTAAGCGTTATTATTCCAGCATTAAATGAAGAACATTATATTGCAAACACAATTGAATCAGTCTTAAATCAGGATGCCGATTTAGAAATTATTGTTGCTGTTTCTCCTAAAACAACAGATAGAACAGCTGAAATTGCCCTGGAATACGGAACCAGAATTATAAAAGGAGGGTTATTACCTGAAGCAAGAAATAATGGAGTAAAAAATGCTGATTCTAATTTATTTTTGTTTCTTGATGCTGATGTTATTTTGCCTGAAAATGGTTTGAGGAAATTCCTAAATGAATTCCATAAAAGAAAATTAGATTTGGCTGGAACTTTGCAAAAACCTCTATCTTCAATTAGTAAAACAAAGGATATTCAGCATGCTCTTTTTTATGGAATTGCTAATATTGGAATAACATTTTTTCAGCATTCTAAAAAACCTTACATGCAAATGTGCATGTTTTCAAAAAGAGAGATACATGAAAATATCGGTGGATTTAGATTATTAGAATTTGGGGAAGACTCTGAATATGCATGCAGAGCTGTGAAAGCTGGGGCAAATTTTGGAGTTTTGAATGGTTTTGTTTATACATCTCCTAGAAGATTAGAAAATGAAGGACTTAAAGGTATGATAAAATATGCTAAATTTAATTTTGGAAGGATTTTAGGTAATGAATATCCAGTAGATGGAAAATATAGGTTTTATGATGAAAATGAAAGATGTAAAAAAGATAAAAGATGATGAAATTCCAAATCAGGAAGAAGTATGGGATAAGATTGGCAAGCTATGGAAAGATTTCAGAAGTAAGCCATTAAAAGAAGTTGAATTATTTTTAAAAGATAAATCTGAAAAACTGCTTGATTTAGGTTGCGGTTCTGGAAGAAATTTCATTCAGAAAAAGGATTTGGAAATTTATGGGGTGGATTTTTCTGGGAAAATGTTGGAATTAGCTGAAAAATATGCTGAAAAAGAAGATATTGATGTGAAATTGTTTAAAGCCTATTCATGGAATTTACCCTTTAAAGATAATTTTTTTGATAATGCTTTGTTTATTGCTACACTACACTGTATTCCTGATAAAGAAAAAAGAGAAAAATCATTAAAAGAACTAAAAAGAGTGTTAAAGAAAAAGGGTAAGGCATTGATTACAGTATGGGATAAGAAACATAAAAAATTTGATAATGCAGATAAAGAAGTATTAATGCCTTGGGAAATAAGAGATAACCAGACAAAATATTACAGATATTATTATCTATATGACAAGCAAGAATTTATTCCATTATTGAAAAAGTTTTTCAAAATTGTAAAGATTTACGAGTATAATAGAAATGAGAAAAATAAATCAAGAAGAAGATTTTCTAAACGAAACCTGATTGTTGAAGTTGAAAATATTTAGATTTTTGAAGTAGGGGGATAGCTTGCTTTTCCATGTATAATTCCTCTTACCCCTCCTTTTGGATTTTTACATCTCCTTTATATCTTGGGATAATATGGATATGCAAATGAAAGATAGTTTTCCCTGATTCATTGCCATTATTTATCCCTATATTGTATGCATCTGGCTTAAATTCTTTATCAATAATCTGCTTAATTTTTTTTATCATCTTAACTAATTCATTTCCTAATTCAGAAGGTAATTCAAAAATATCTTTATAATGTTTTTTTGGAATCATTAATGCGTGCTTTTTAGAAACCGAATACTCATCACAAATTGAGTAAAAATTTCCAGTTTCAGCTATAATTATTCTTGATTTATCCTTATAAACTTAACAAAACAAACAAATATCTTCCATTTTATTTTTTCTTAATAAAATCAAACATTGAGGCAGTTTCATTTTTATAGATTTCACCTGAATCTGAGTCAATTTGCAATCTTAGTATCTTAAATCCTGATATGCATGTTAGATTCCATATTTGCTTATTATTATCCTGATTTAGTATTGCTATTATTTTATGCAACTTAAGATTTTGCTTTTCAGCTTGTTCTAATGCTATTTGCTTCATTTTTTCTAAATCAATCTTTACTGATTCTGAAATTTCTCCTGGAATTTTACCTTGTTGAGGTTCTGCTTTTTGCGATTTAACTCCTGATTCATCAATATGGAAGGTTTCTATTTCTTTATCTGAACAATAATCAACCTGATAAGTATTATTATCTGATTGCAAATCAATTACAAAAAAACAGGCACATAAATGAGATGAATGATTTTTTTCTTTGTAATTTCTGAACTCATCACTCTTTTTCAGCATTTCAAATATCTCTTTTAGTTCCATATTTAATTTATGTGAATGGTTTATTTAAATATTGTTCTAGTTTAATATAACCAATAACAAAATATGTTTTGAATAAATCAAGGTTACTGATAATATGATTTTGCATTAACATAGATTAATATTTATAGATAATTATGATTAAAGCAGATTATTAAAGATAAATTAATTAATCAGATAAAATGTTATATTGTATTCTCACAATTCACAATCTTTGTTCAATTTCCTGCTTTAATCCCTGTATGAAAATTTGGGGTTTTATGCCAAATTTTGGCTTTTCTCCGTGTTTTCTTACTGAAATTGTGTTATTTTCTTCTTCTTTATCTCCAATTACAATTATATACGGAATTCTCTGAATTTCTGCATCTCTTATTTTTGAATTAACTGTGTTAGAAGTGAAATCAGCATCTAGTCTTATATTTGGTATTTGCTCTCCAATCTGTTTTATAAAATTATTACATGTATCAGTATTTCTTTCTGTGAAGTTAATTACTCTTACTTGAATTGGTGATAACCATGTTGGCAACAAACCAGAAGTTTCTTCTAATAATATGCCTATAAATCTTTCTAAAGCTCCATAAATCACTCTGTGAATCATTATTGGTCTTTTTTCATTACTCTTTTCATCTGTATAAGTTAAATCAAACCTTTCAGGCATGGCAAAATCTAACTGGATTGTGGGTAGTTGCCAAGTTCTTTTCTGAGAATCTTTTAAATGAAAATCAATTTTAGGGCCATAAAAAGCTCCGTCTCCTTTATTTATTTTAAATTTAATTTTTTTCTTTTTCAGAACTTTTTCTAAAATTGATTCAGCCATGTCCCATATTTCATCTGAACCAATTCTTTTTTCTGGACGAGTGGATAATTCAATGTGGTCGAATTTTATATTGAACTTATCATAAAACATGTAAATCATATCGATTAGTTTTTCAATTTCTGACTCAACTTGTTTTGCATTTGCACAAAAAATATGAGCATCGTCTTGCGTAAATTTTATTAACCTGAACAATCCAGATAATACCCCAGATAATTCCTGCCTATGAACTATTCCTAATTCTCCAACTCTAATTGGGAATTCTTTGTATGTATGAGGTTTTGACTTGTAAATTAACAAACCGCCAGGACAGTTCATTGGTTTAACTGCAAAATCTCTGTCTTCATATTTTGTTAAAAATATATTCTCTTTGTATTTTTCCCAGTGCCCTGAAATCTGCCATAATCTTTTATCTAATATAAAAGGTGTTGAAACTTCTTCATATCCAGCTTTTTTATGGGCTTCTCTCCAAAACCTAACTAATTCGTTATAAATAATCAAACCATTATTATGCCAGAATACCATTCCTGGTGCAGTTTCATTAAAACTAAATAAATCCATCTTTTGTCCGAGAATTCTATGGTCCTTATCTTTCAGCTTTTCTCTGTCTAGCTTAGCTTTTGAAACCTGCTTTAATAATTTTTTATAATCATATTTTTCTTCTTTTTCCACTATTCCTGTTTTTTCAATTCCTTCTGTTTCTTTTTTTTCACTGCCAATCTGCCTTGATAATTCTGATAAAGGATGCCCTTTACATTTCAATTCAAATTCTTTATAAAATCCAAAAGGAGCTCTCACAACTTTGAATTTTTTCTTTTTTAATTCTTTTTCAGCATCTTTTAATACTTTAACAGCTGTATCTGGTTTAGACAAATTTGAGGATAAATGGGCATATGGATATAATACTATATTTTTAGCTTTAACTTGTTTGGCAATATCTAAGATGTTTTCTATATACTGCTTAAAATTTTCTTTAGAATCATCATTAGGTTCAACAGCTGTTAACACAACTAAAACTTCCTCAACTTTTTTCTCTTTTTTTTCTCCAGATTCTAATTCAGCTGATTTCAAAGCCTTTTTTAGAGGCTTGAATTTAATATAGTCGCAGTGCAGTGATAAAAATTTCATATCTAGATTAAATAATTGCCATTTATAAATATTTAGAAAATTATTTGTTGATAAATTATTAAATATGAAATTTTTATAGACTAATAAGAAGTTCTGCTTTCATTATCTCATAAACTATTTTGAGCAATAAAAGGGGTATAGATTAAATATAATATCAAAGAATAGTATTCTAATATATTGTTAAAAAATAAAAAATCCTGCATATTATGTATCTTAAAGGATAGGGTTTTAATTTAGGGATATGAAACTCTTAAGGGTGTTAAAAGATTGTATATCAATTAAAATTTATTCTGAATCGTTAATAAGTTATTGCTTATTTACCAAAAACATTTTAAATTATTTAGTTATAAAACTAACTATAAAAATTTCAAAATTAAAAAAAATAAAAAAAATAAAAAATAAATTTTAAGCTCTTACTCTTTTAGCTAAACTACCTGTGCTGTATAGCTCAGTTGATGAACCTGCTTTGGTATAAGTTAGTTCTATGTTTCCTCTAAACTGTGCATCCTCATCTAATGCAGGACTGCATGTTACAATTTCTGATACAGTTCCACCAGATTCTACTTCTAGTGGTGCTGCAGAATGATCTTCTGTTGCACATCCAGTTATCTCTATCTCCTGAATAAATATTGTGTCTCCTCCTCCATTACTAACAACAAGAGTTACTCCATTTGCTGCTGAAGCAAGTGTCTCATCATTATCACATCCTAATGGTGGTGAAAGTAAACAACTTTCAGGGAAATACCTACCAGGACTGAAAACTCCGAAGTAAATCAATACACCAATAGCTATCAGAGCTGCTAGAATAGCCCAGCCATAAGTCATTAAAAACTCCATAGCTGCCTGTCCTCTTTTATCCATTTTTACACCTCCTTTTCTTTTTTATAATTATTAAATAATAGGCTTAGCTATATTTAAATGTATCGTTACGTACATGACAAATCATATTTTGCTCTGTGTTTATCATCTAATTTAAACCAGCTATATGGGTATGATTCAGTTCCTCCTGATAAATCAATTGTGCAGATGTCTGTTCCTGTTCCTGAAAAATACTGATAGTCTACAATTGAATTTCCATCATAAGGTGTTGTATCAACTCCCTGGTTTTCTAATTCTGAAACATCTATTAATCTTTCAATTCCATTTTCACATTTATCTGGAGTATCATCAACAAAGTCACATATACCATCATTATCTGTGCATGAAGTTTTTCCTTCAAATTTCTTTAAAAAACAGGGAGCATCATCATCTTGCGTATAATTACCAGATTTCATATGAGCAACAATATCATCAACATCAACTAATGTAAAATCTTCAATTGGACTTCTTACCATTCTTGAACCATACGAGCTGGTATGTCTTATATAAACAGGGTCGTAAAAATGAGCAATGCTAATTGTAGTGTTTATTGATTCAGTTTTTTCCCATCTAGCTAATCCTGTTTTATCTTTAATTTTCAATGGAAAAGTAAACTGAACTGTAACATGCCATGGGTCTTCCTGAAACATTTTAATTTCCCAGTCAGAAGGATTATCATAATCATCTGGTTCAACAATTTCAATATTCATCTTTGCTGCATTATTGGTAACGCTATTTTCATTGTTCTTAAATAAATCAATTAATCTTGCTCCATTCATCAAATCATCTTCATTAATACAAGGTGTTGCTCCAGTAGAACAAAGAGGATCATTATTAAAAAATTCTTTATAAAAATAATCATTAAAATCAGTATTTCCATCATTATTATTATCATTTAGATTAGAAGGATTAAAAAATTCACCAGTTGAGATTATTTCTGACTGAGCTTTTAATATTGTTCTGAAACCAGCAACATAAACCTGTCTTTCTAAATCTCTTTCCAAAGAAAATAAATAAGAATTCATAGTTTTAATTCTGTCTTTAATCTCACTTCTATTTGATACAGATGAATAAATAGTATAACTTACAAATAACAAAGTTATTAAAGCAACTGCTATTAGAGTGAAAATCTGCCCTTGTTTACTTCTAAATAATTTATTCATATTTATTTCTTATTTTTTTGATTAATTTCGCCAAATTCTAACCTGGACTTCTGTTGCCCAGGTAAATGGAATGCCTTCCCATACAACATCTGAAATTTCCAAATCATCTTGAGTGAATTTAACATCTACAATTCCATCTTGAACAGCATCTAAGTCAAGTTTTTGCAATAATCTTAAAGTTGAAATCTGAACTGCATCATCTGAATCTGAAATTTCTCCATAAACTCCATTGCCATCAGGATCTGAAGTCGAAGTATAATGGCAAGTAGGAGTTCCAGTGAGATCACAAGATGTAGTGGAATCTGCAGTATATATGCAGATGTTTTCAGTTGTTCCATCGAAAAATTCAATTTTCCACAAACATCCATCAGCTCTAGGTTTAACTGGAGATAATCCATCATAATTTTTTCTTATTGTGTATATAACTTTATTGTATAATGAACCTTTTTGTTCATTTTGCTGCAAATCTGTAGCCCAGATTTTTAAAAGATTATTTCCTTGTTTTAATAAAGTATTAGGGATATTTACAACATATGGGTCGCCTAATAAGATAAGATTATCCCAAAAGTCATTTATATCAAAAATCTTTTCCCAAGATTGAGAATCAGGTTTAAAATGAACCTCGTCAGTCCATAAATCTCCTGAATATGAAATCGCATTTGCCTCTAAATACTGCTCAGCTTCTGGTAATGAGATATCATGTTGTGTGTCTTTGTTATCATCATTGAAAATATCAGTTTCTGCTGTTATAATTTCTCCGTAAGGTAAAGGCGTGGTATCATACTCTAATTCTATATATGATTCAGGGGATAAAAGGGTATCTATTTCCTGTCCTTCAGTATCAATTACTTGTTTTGCATATGTAGCTTCTAAAATTGCTCTTGCAATTTCCTCATAAATTCTCTCAAGTTCTTCAGGATTGCCACTTGAATAATACTCCCCCCCTCCCTGGTCAGCTATTGCTTGTAATGTAGCTTTATCAATAACAGCTTCACTTCCAAAACCTATTGAATAAACAATTATTCCATTATCCACATATGCTCTCTTTGCTGCATCAATAGCTTTGGCTTTTGGGCCTCCAATTCCTAAACAAGTGTTGTCTATCTTATTTGCTACTCCGTCTGACATAACTACCATAAACTTTTTGTTATCTGAATCATCAAGTTTCTTTATCCCAAGCTCAATAGCACAACATAAGCAGGTGTTTCCAGAAGGAATATAATTGCTGATTATCAGCTTTAAAGAATCTTTATCATTTTTTAAATCAGTTCCTGATGCTGAACTTGAAAATCTAACTGCTGAAATTCTATTTTGAGGAAAATCTACCAATAAGTTGTCTACAAAATCATAATCATAACATTTTGCAAGAGAGATTCTTTTTGTATCATCATTATATAATTTGGAATCATCGCAATCTCTAGCAACTCCGTTTCTATTTTGTGTTAATCTCCAGCCCATGCTTCCTGAAGTATCGGTGATTAAAACTGTATCTGCTGGAGAACCCTGGGAAAATTCTTCTAAGCCATATCTAATAGGGATTGTTTTTCCAGCTAATTCATCATACTTTTTATCTGCATTTGTATCATAAATAGATAACAAATAATTATCATCTAGAGTTACTTCAGTTAAAGTTTCGGATTTTTCTGAAAAAATTGTCTCTCCTCCAATGCTGAAAAAATTGTCATAATTATTTTTATATTTTAAATGAACTTTCATTCCAGTAATTGTTTCAGCAGGAACATAAAATGAATCATACAAATTAATTATTCCGTTAATTCCTGGAAGATAAAACTTCTTTTTTGAAGTATAATCATTTTCAGAACGATATAAAATTCTTATATATCCTCCTGATATAAAAAAATTCTGTTCATCTCCTGTTGGCTCTAATTTTATGTAATTGTTTCCTGAAACAAAATTTGTCGTATCTATAATATTGCATTCAACAGGAGTATATACATCTGGACTTGCAGGACATGTTGTTGGGTTGGTTCCTGCTTGCTGCCAATTCAAATTGTCCTGAGAAACATAAACATTAAAATCCTGAGAAAACACTCCTTCAATTTTCGCCTGATGTATGACTCCGACAGTTTTTATTTTTGCTATCACAGTTCCCTGTCCAACAAAGCCACCAAAATAAAAATATTCAGAATCTAATGTTCTAGAAAGCTTGGCATGGGATGCAAAACCTGTAATTGATTCTCCAGGTTCTGGTTGTTTTAACCCTGTTATGATTTGTCTTGCTGCATAAACCTCTCTAACTGCATCTTCATTGTATGTTGAATCAGTAGAAGAATAAATTAAATCTTCGCTTGTAGTTCCGCCAGATTCTCTAATAAACCATAATCCTATATTTCTACCATAATTTAAATCTGTGAATATATCCTTTGTGAGTGATTCAAGATTTGTTGTATCCCCTAATGCATCAAACTCCACAATTTGCTCTAATAATGAGTTTTTTGTGTTTTCTATTGTCCCATCCTGAATCAAATTTTGCCAGTAATTATTCTCTTCATCAGCTTTTTGATGTGCATATTCCTCAATAGTTATGCTTGACATAACTTGTAATGCATCCTGATGAGCATTTACCTCAGGGGTTCGAATATAAACAACAGGATTAATAAATAATAAAATTCCAATTAATAAGATTATAGCTATTAATGCGTCTAAACTAAAAAAATACCCTTTTTTGTTGTTTATATTTAGTTTTTTCATATCTTTTTCTCTTTTTTCCTATATTATCTAGGGAATTTATTTTTATAAGATTAACTCCATACTCTAATTTGAACTTCAGTTGCCCAGGTAAATGGAATCCCTTCCCATGCAATTGGCTCAATTCTTAAATCTGAACCATCAAATCTTACATCTACTTTTCCATTATTATTAAAATCTAGATGAGTTAATAATTCAGCAACTGCATACTGAACAGCATCTCCTGAATCATATTCAAAATAATTCTGAACATTAGGACTATATTCGCAGGTAGGAGAAGGTAATGGTTCAGGATTATCTCCATAATAAACAGGGAATATCTGGGAAGAACCATCTGAAAAGGTAATGTTCCATACGCATCCCACAGCTCTGTCTCTAACTGGAGATAAAGCAGTGAAATTTTTCCTCATTGTAACTATAGCTTTGTCGTATTCTGAGCCTCTTCTATTCTCTGGAGGTTCGGAATACTGAGAACCTCCAGAACTTATATTTATCTGATTAGTTCCTGAGGAAATCAAACTTGCATTAATATTTACAACATAGGGATCTCCTAGATTAATATAACTTTGTCCCAATAAAAGAAAATCTTCTAATCTGAAAACTTCTTTCCAATTAGTAGTTTTAAAATCAACTTTGTCAGTCCATAAATCTCCTGAATATGAAATTACATTAGCTTCTAAATATTCTTCAGCTGAGGGTAATTCGAATGTTCCTAAAGTGAGATTATTGCCAAATGGCAGGGTTTCAGCAGTTATAATTTCCCCATAAGGCCTAGTTAGATGGGGGTAATCTAATTCAATATATGAATCAGGGGATAAATAAGTTGAAACATCAGTTTGAATAACTCCTATTGTTTGCTCAGAATATGTAGCTATAATATCTTTAGCAATTTCATCATATAAATCAGCTATTTCGCCAACATCAGCATAATAATATTCTCCATTGCCACAGTCTGCAATAGCTTGTAAAGTTTCATCATCAACTCCTGAACCAAATCCAACTGCATGAACAACTATCTCATGGTTTTCATATGCATTGCAAGCAGCAGCTATTGCTGTATCTTTATCTATCTGGCTTGAATAAGAGTTTCCTGAACCAGTAAAATCTTCAAAATTGTCACAATAGTGAGTTGCATGCCCATCTGACATAACTATAATTACTTTTGCCCTGTCTTCTATCTCGCATTCAGAAGAGCAACCATCATCATTTTCAAGATTTCCATCATCACATTCCTCTCCCTGGTTTTTAAATCCATCTCCACACTCTCCAACAGTATCACATGAAAGATAGCCATCACACTGGGAATTGCACTGCCGTGTTCCTTCAAATCCCTCTTGTTCGCACAGTAAATAATTATCATCACAAACTTCTCCAACTTCAGTTATATCATTGCCGCAAACTGAATCTGTTGTATTTAATCCGATAATTTCATTTATTGATAATGCTTCATTATAAATTCTGAATTCATCAATCTCACCTTCAAAATCCCAGTACGTGCCATAAGAAAACTTGTTATTCCCTAAATAAATTGAATCAAAGTCTGGCAGACTATCTGCATTACTATTATCCACATCAATTAGTGTCCCATCAAGATATAACTCTGCAGAAGGGCTTCCTTCATACCTCCATATTATTGACACATGATGCCATTCATTTGATGAATAAGAATCCATAGGGTATTCTGCATCCTGAAAATCTGAATCATCTGCATCTTCATGATGAAATCTCAAATCTCTTCCTGAATCGACATCAACAAAAAAATACTGGTCTCCTGATGAGCCTCCATTTGCAGCATCCAAAATTGTCTGGTATCTCCATTGATTAGGTTTAACCCAGAATGAAACTGTTCCTTCATTGGTATTTATTAAATCCGGAACTTCTACATAGTCATTTCCATTAAAATCAAGACTTTGTCCTTCTAAACCAGATACATAAGTTGGATCACCATTTATAATCCCATGATTATTGTTTCCGGATTTATCCTGGACATCATTATTAAAATTATAATATACTGCCTGTTCTTTTGTTTGTTGATAAGTGGCAGTTGTTAATTCTGCAACTGCTTTGTTAATCCCACAGCAGATACATGTTCCTCCATCAGCATACCATGAGGATACCTCATTTTTTAATAAAGAAGTGTCATCAGATAACTCATGACAATCTGAATCTGAGACAGAGGTTCTATATCCAACTAACCCTATTTTGTTCCCCCCCAAATCAAGAATAATATCTATTAAATTGTCATTTGCATCTTTTGCATCACAAATTTTACATCCATCTGAATCATGACAAGCAGGTTGAGAACAGGTGTATTCGCTGCATGAACCGCAATTATCATCCATACTTCCTGATAAATCAGTTACTGATACCACATCAACAAAATTTGTTAAATTGGTTATATAAGAAGCATTTTCCAAACCATATCTTATAGGTATTGTTTTTTTAGTTAGGTTTTCATAATTATAATCATATTCTTCAAGTTTGTCAAGAATTTCAGAGGAAGTTAAAGTTGTCTCAGTTATTGTTTCTGAAGTATCATTAAAAATTGTTATCCCACCAATATTAAAGAAATTATCAAAAGAATTATTGTATCTAAGATATAAACTCACTTCATTTAGCTCATCAGCAGGAACATAAAATGAATCATACAAATTAATCAAACCCTCAATTCCCGGCAAGTAAAATTTTGTCTTTTGCTGATAATCATTAGTTGAATTATACAATATCCTTATGTAACCTCCCTGAATTGAAAAATTAATTTGATTTTCAGAATTGGAAGCTACAAATTTTAGGTAGTTATCTCCTGACTGAAAATTTTCAGTTGAAATATCGCATTTAATTGGAGCTGTTTCTCCTGGATTTCCATTACAGCTTTTTGATAATTGAACCCAGTTCTGATCATCCTGAGAAACATACAAATCAAAATCATCAGAAACTACTCCTTCAAAATAACTTTGATTGATAATTCCTTCATAATGCATCTTAGCAGTAATATTCCCCTGCCCAACAAAGCCACCAAAATAAAAATATTCAGAATCCAGACTCTTAGATAGTTTTGCATGGACCATGAAACCGGTTACATTTCCTCCTGTTACAGGTTTTTTCATGCCTGTTGTGATTTGTCTTGCTACATGAATTTCATTTGAATCTTCATATGGAGCATTGTTTCTTAAATAAATTAATTCATCTTCAAACCACAACCCAATGTTTCCATCATAACTTAAATCATCAAACACATCCTCACTTAACAAGTTAAGATTTGTTGTGTCCCCTAATGCATAAAATTCAACTAACTGTTCTAACAAAGTGTAATTCAGGTTTTTTATAGTTTTATCCTGAATCAAATTTTTCCAGTAATTATTTCCTTCATCTGATTTTTTTTGCGCATATTCTTGTATTGATAAACCAGACATAACTTCCAAGGTGTCAAAATGTGTTTCAACTTCTGGAGAAGCTAATTTAGGAGTTGGATTAAATAAGAATAAAAATCCTATTATTATAATTATTGCAACTAGTGCATCTATTGTAAAAAAATATCCTTTTTTTTGCTTTATCATTGTTTTTATTAGTAGTGAAGATATTTAAGTTTTTATTTACCCCATATCTGAATTATCATTGAAACTGGCTTATCCTGATAAACAGCGAATCTAGTAATTTTAATCAAATTATCTGGATTATCTACTTCAGAAGTGCAAATACCATTTCCATCACTAAAGGTGTCATAATTATCAATAAAATGTTCAGTACTTATATTCACACAAAAATCATAAATAGTATTTATCTTGCCTTTAACCAATCCCGGATTTGAATTTGCTAATTCTGATAATTTATCAACTTTATCTAAATCAACTTCTCCTTCTGCATTTAACAACCCTGGAATTACTATGTCTTGTTCATCCTCTAAAGTATGCCAGTTATATGGGCCTCCCTGAGTTAACAAATTAGAAGCAACTGAATTTCCCTCATACATCAAAGAGTTTAATTTTTCTTCTGCTTCTCCAGGCAAATTCAAAATAAACAAATAAACTACAACTATTCCAATTGAAAATATAATTGCAGCTATCATTAAATCTAATGACCATACTTGTGATTTTTTTGTTTTTTTAAGGTTCATGATTGACATAAATCTCTCCATTTACTTTCTTTATAGTATTATCCTGATTTCCCGGTTCGTGATTGAAAACTTCATCATCTGGAATTCCATCATATGTAATTGGGGGGATTGGAACAACAATTGAAGCTCGCTCAGTTTTAACTTGCAATAAATATCCCTCTGCATCAACTTCTCCTTTAACAACAGTAACTTCATATTCTTTATTTGAAATTTTTGTTGGCAGTTTAAATGTCCTGATATAACCATCACTAGTTGAAGCAGCTAAAGTCAATTCATCCTGAATAGTAAAAGCCAATTCTTTCACAGCTAACTGCTCTTTTTGCCTGTATTTATCTGATAGATTATTGTTAATTATAAGAAACATGACTGTAAAAAAGAAAATCAATATGCTAACCATAATCACAAACTCAGTTGAAGTTTGTGCTTTTTTAATTGTCATTTTATGCAAAACTAATTTTCACTTTATCAGATTCAGCTACAAATCTTAATCTTTTAGTTCCTTCAGTTGTTAATCGTGATTGATCTATTAAACTTAAATCAATATTTACTGATGATGTAAAACTTCTTCTTTGCTCTCCAGTATGGCTTGATGATTTAATGAACAGATTTTGTCCTACTGCACTTGTGTCGCAATTTCCACCAGCATCAAATCCCATGCAAATTCCTTTAACTTGTTCAGGAACATATACAGTTATTGTAACACGGGAAGGTTCTCCAGAATAAAAAACAGATTCTGCTGAAGAAATAATTTTTTCCCCCAGAGTTTCAACTTGATGTGACTGAATTCTGTCTTTAGCTGAGCCAGCATATATGTAAGCAATTAATAAAACACCAGTTACAGCTAAGGTAACAAAGCCAATTATTATAATATACTCAATACTTGTCTGGGATTTCATCTCTTTTTAGTAAGGTTTATAAATATTAATTATCTAAGATAGATATAGTTTATAAATATTGTTGTTAAAAATGAGTGAAAAAGGGGTAAATTTTGAAGAGGTTTTTCAAGCTCGGGCAAAACATGATTTCAAATTATTGGCAATAATTCTATTTTTATTATTTGTTAATATTCTAACTTTTATTTCCGGATTTGATGCGGGGGTAACTGGATTTGCAGTTAGTGAAGGAAATGGAAAGTTTACAATTTCTTTAGCAATATTTATTTTGCAGTGGGTTGCACTTATTATTCTGGTAATAATATTCTATGTGAGACATTTAAGAAAGAAAAACCAAAAAACAATTGGAGTGGATTTTGGGGAATTTGAAAAATTAAGAAAAAGCAAAACTGGAACAGATATTGATGTTTTATATTCTGTTTTACAGATTAAAAAGGAGGTTCCTTTATCTGTAATTCAAAAAGTGTTTAATTTACCCAAACAAAAGGCATTAGTGTGGTGTAAAATTTTAGAAGATCATAGTTTAGCAATAATAAATTATCCTGCATTTTCAGAACCCATACTAAAGAAAAAATAAAATGGCAAAGAAAAAATCCAAAAAACAAAAAACTGAGAAGAAAGAAAATAAAAGTGAAAAAGTGAAAAAAAGTGAAACAATAAAAAACAAAAGTGTTAAGAAATCAAAAAAGAAAGATAAGAAGAAAGAAAGGAAAATAAAAACATTAGAACAATATAAAGTTGAGGTGGATAACACTGAGATATTAGCAAAGATTATAAAAAGAAAAGGTGAGACAGTTTACACTTTAGAATTTCCAGAGATTAAGATTGCAACTGCTGCATTGCTAGATGAAATAAGGCAGCAGATAGTGACTGCAGGACCTATGGGAATCAATCAGGCTTTAAACAAAGAAGCTATGGAAAAAACTAAAAAAAGTTTTATTTCTGAAGCTTCCAAAATTCTAACTGACATCATGCCTAATATAGAAAAAGATACTGAATCCTTTTTAATAGGGAAATTAATGCAGGACATGCTGGGTTTGGGAGAAGTTGAATTTTTAATTAACGATCCTAATCTAGAAGAGGTTGTTTTGCCATCAGCTTCAGAAACAATCAGAGCATATCATAAAAAATATGGTTGGTTGAAAACAAACTTGAAAGTGGCAAATGAAGATGCTATTATTAATTATGCTAATATTATAGCAAGAAGAGTCGGAAGGCAGATTAATATTTTAACTCCTTTATTAGATGCTCATATAGTAACTGGAGACAGAACAAATGCTGTTTTATATCCAATTAGCACAAAAGGTAATACTATCACAATCAGAAAGTTTGCAAGAGACCCGTGGACAATAATTGAATTAATCAAAAACAAAACTTGCAATTTGGATATTGCTTCTATAATCTGGTTAGCAATGGAATATGAAATGAATATAATTATTTCCGGAGGAACTGCTTCAGGAAAAACAGTATTTATGAATTGCTGTATGTCTTTTATGCCTCCGAATCACAGAATCATAAGCATTGAAGATACCAGAGAATTAACACTACCAAAACATCTATACTGGACACCTTTAGTTACAAGAACAGCAAATATTGAAGGACAGGGAGAAGTAGATATGCTTGATTTGTTAGTTAATAGTTTGAGAATGAGGCCAGACAGAATAATACTTGGAGAAATGAGAAGGCAGAAAGAAGCTGAAGTGTTATTTGAAGCTATGCATACAGGGCATAGTGTATATGCTACTCTTCATGCAGATACTGCTGCTGAGACTGTTAGCAGATTAACAAATCCTCCTTTAAATGTTCCAATAAACATGCTGAAAGGAGTAAACCTGAACATAGTTATGTTTAGGGACAGAAGAAGGTCAGTAAGAAGGGTTTATCAAGTTGCTGAATTCGATGTTGGAAAAGAAGGAGCATCTGCAAGTTTAATCTACAGATATATCCCAGAAAAAGATGAAATTCAAAAACACGGAGAAAGCTTAAAATTATTTGAAGAGCTATCGAGACATACAGGAATGTCTCACACTCAGATAAACAATGAATTAAAATTAAGAAGACAAATTCTTGAATGGATGGTTAAAAAAGATATATCCAAATTAGATGAAGTAAGTAAGGTATTTTCTATATATTATACAAACAAAGAAAAAATTATTCATTTAGCAAAGAAAAATTCAGATCCTGACGAATTATTCAAGCAGTAAGTCATTTTTATTAACAAATGAGATTCAAAATACCATTTACTTTTTCAAGTGTAGAAATACTAAAAAGAAGAACAAAATTCTTATTAAACATAGGAAGATATTTAAGCAGAAATACTAAAAATCTGGGCAAGTTTCTGAAAGATTCCGGTGTTGACATAACAAAAGAAGAATATATGTCTGTTTGTGTTTATACACAAATGTTTACTTTTGTTATATTGTTAAGCGTTTTCACAACTTTATTAGGATTATTGAGTGTTCAAAATTTCTGGTTTTTAGGATTAGGTTTGGCACTACTTTTCTCATTATTTGTGTTTTTTGCTCAGATAAATTACCCGAAAATTTATGTTTTTAAAGAAGGAAGATTGTTAGATAGAAATCTTATTCCTGCATTGCAAGATATTCTTGTCCAATTAAAATCTGGAGTTCCATTATTTGATATTATGGTGAATGTTTCAAAGTCAAAATACGGAGAAGTAAGTGATAAGTTCAAGCAAATTGTCAGAGACATAAATGCAGGAAGGCCACAAATTGAATCAATTGAAAAGGTGAGTAAAAAGACAAGTTCTGTGTTTTTCAGGAGAACATTATGGCAGATAAGCAATGGGTTAAGAGCAGGAAGCAGGATGGATATAGTTATTAGTGAAAGTATAGAAAATTTAAATACAGAGAAATTGTTGCAGATACAAACTTATGGTTCAAGACTAAATCCTTTAGTTGTTTTTTACATGCTTATTGCTATTATTTTGCCAGCTTTATCAATATCATTTTTAACTATTATTGCATCTATGATTGGATTGGGAAGAACTTCAGTAACACTATTGTTCATAGGCGTTTTTGTTGTTGTGATGTTTATTCAAATTATGTTTTTAGGTTTAATTAAATCAAAGAGGCCTTCGTTACTATGAACACGTTGAAGATGTTCCCAAAGAGCATAAGGCATAATTATGTTAGATATACTGAGTTGTTAAGAATTGAAAATGCTGAAAAATATCATTCAAGAAGCATTGTATTTAGTTTAATTGCAGGTTTTGTTGGAGCAGTTTTATTATGGTTAATCTATAAAAATGGATTGGTATTAATCTTATCCCCTTGGGGCATATTGTTTGCTATGCAGGTTTTTTATTATTTCAGATTGTATCTTAAATCAAGTTATAAGGTTAGGAAAATGGAGATTATGTTTCCTGATGTTTTGCAGTTAATGGCTAGTAATTTAAGAGCAGGAATGACTGTTGATAACAGTTTAATCTTAGCTGCTCGTCCTGAATTTGCTCCGTTAGATGAGGAGATTAAGAAAACTGGAAGAGAGATTGTTACTGGAAGGGAGATGGGCTCTGCTTTGAAAAGAATGGCAGACAGAATTGGTTCAGATAAAATCAACAAAACAATTTATCTTATTATTTCTGGTTTAAGGTCTGGAGGTAATATGGCTGATTTAATTGAGCAGACAGGAAGGAACATGAGAGCCCAGGAATTCACTGAAAGACGAGTTACTTCTGGAGTCTTAATGTATGTGATTTTCATATTTTTTGCAGTAGGAATCGGAGGTCCAATATTATTTGGTTTGTCCTCAATATTAGTCCAGGTTTTGGTTAGTCTGCTGGGAGGATTGGAAATTTCAGGAGATGCTGCTGCTCAGGCTGGCTTGCCATTTATGTTGTCAGCTATAAGTATCTCAGTAAATTTCTTAAAATGGTTTATAATCTTATTTGTAATTGCAAGTGATTTTATGGCTTGTTTAATAATTGGTTTAGTTCAAGATGGAGATGAGAAAAAAGGTTTGAAATACTTCTTGCCTTTGGTTATAATAAGTTTGGCTGTTTTCTTTATAGTCAGGGCAATATTGTACAATTTTTTCCTTGACACTTTAACCGTTTAGATATGTTTTTAAAATCTAAAATACAGAATTTCATATGGCTAGAAAAAAGAGGAAAAGCAAAAAATCGAAGAAGAAAGAAGAAAGGTTAGCAACGGGGATTCCAAAATTTGACAAATTAATTCAGGGAGGATTTGAAAAAGAATCAGTTAATCTAATTGTTGGGGCTAGCGGATGCGGGAAAACGATTTTTTCTGTTCAGTTTTTAATGGCTGGTTTGAAAAACGATGAAAATGTCATGTATATCACTTTTGAAGAAAAAAGAGGAGAATTTTATGATAATATGATTAAATTTGGATGGGATTTGGAAGAATACGAGAAGAAAGGGAAGTTTTTCTTTTTAGAATATAGTCCTGAAAAAGTTCAGGCAATGTTGGAAGAAGGAGGAGGAGCAATAGAATCAATTGTTTTAAAATATAATATCAAGAGGATAGTTATTGATTCTATTACTTCGTTTGCTTTGTTATTTGACCAGGAATTGAAAAGAAGAGAAGCTGCATTGAATTTGTTCAATATTATCAGGGGGTGGAATTGCACTTCTTTATTAACTTTAGAAGATTCAGATCCAACAAATGAAGATTCGGTTTCATCATCTATAGAATTTGAAGCAGATTCGATTATTGTTTTGTATTTTGTCAGGAGAAAAGTGAAGAGAGAAAGATATATTGAAGTTTTAAAAATGAGGGGGACAAAACACTCAACAGAAATTTTTGGATTTGATATTGATGATAAAGGGATTGATTTAAGTTCAAAAAGATTAGTTAATTCAATTAATTAATATTACCCTAGATTTTCTTTTTTCATCACTCATTTCCATCTAAACTAAAAGATATATTTTTTATTTTAAAAATTTAGATTAGAAAAGACAAAAGAGTAAAATTTTGTCTTGGGTATATATTTATTTTAATGACTTACTGAAAAATAAATTTTTTTTGATTAGAGGTATTTTGAATCTCATTTGTTGATTCTGAGTTATTCATATCAATCACTCAATCTGTAATGCTCTTAAATCAAAATCTGATGAAAAAATACCTAAATTTTTTATCAACCATCTGCATTGCCTTTGTTTTAAATGTTAAATGAGCACTCACATGACTGGACTAGTAAAATTCCACATTCTAGGACTCATAAAGAGTTTTTAAAGCGTTTAAGAGGTGTTATTTCTTCTGAAAGGGCAAGATATTGGGTTCCTGAGCTTCATTAAGTTTAATAGAAAACTTTATAAATAGTATTTACTATGTAATAGTAACAAATTAGGTATATTAAAATGAGACCGGAAAAATATGCTGGAATTGGAATATTGGCTCCTTTTGTAGCTGCTGCTAGTTTAGCAGCTGTATTAGGAATTGACTATCTAACAAGAGGAAATGAAGAATTGCCTTTAGATAACAAACCTCAATATCAAGAGATTAGAGTTTGTGAAGATGCAGACATATCTACAGTTTATGATAATTTAAAAAATTTTTTAATAAGAGAATAAAATGAGTTCAAAATACCAAGATAATTTAGGAACAATGAGAGGTTTATTAGCTGGAGGTTTAGTTGCATTAATTGGATTGGGAGTTGCTACAAAAAGAGCTTCAGATACAGACAGAGTTTTAAAATATTTTTCAGAACGGTTCTGTATAATTAAAAGGTGATAGCTTTTAACTAGATTGTGATTCCCTCTAT
>CAZQGH010000012.1:0-29765 GCA_964592915.1 Candidatus Woesearchaeota archaeon
AAAGAATTTTTAAACCAAGAATAATAAATTATATTCTCCAACATATATATTAGAGTATATATAACTTATCCAAGTTTAATCTCTTTAAAAATTGCTTCTGATGTTCTGGCTTCTGCTAAATCTCTAAATCTCTTTTCCAAATACTCAATTCTCTTGTCTTGTGTTTCAATTTGCAAATCTTTTTTTAATTTATCTTTTTCAAATTTTTTCTGTAATTCTTCCAACTCAGTTGCTTTAAATTTCTCATCTAATTGCTTTGATTCCATTCCAGAACGAGAGATATAAACATCTGGCATATGTGAACTAAACTTCCAACCATACCTATAACAAAGCTCTTGTCTGTTTAGTTTAGTTGCGTAGTATGTAGCTGAACTATGCCTAAATAAATGGGCGTATATTTTTTTACCTAAAACCTTTTTCCCAAATCTTAATAAGAACATTCTCACCGCATCATAACTTTTATTATAAATTTGTTGATTAAATTTAATTCCTTCTTCTTCTCTTTTGTTTAAAAAATCTCTAACAGCTTCTAAACTATTTTTCCAGTATAAACTTATTGTTCTCCCTTTTGTTTTGCTATATTCTTCTTTTAATGTTAGCTTAACAAAAGTTTCGTTTTCATCAGGTAGTTGTATATCTTCATATCTTATATTAAGAAATTCCTCAGCTCTACAACCAGAATCGAATAATAAAGCTATTAAAAATCTTTCAGAAGAATCTTTGCAACGCTTATACAACTTTATGATTTCTTGTTCAGTTAGATAATCAGGAGTTTTATTTTTTACTCGTGTATCTAACCACCCAGCTATTTTATTTGTTTTTGATTCTCCTAATTTCCATTTAAGAAACACTTTAAGATTAAGTTTATAATCAGATTCACTTTTTAGTTTTTGCTTAGATAATTTTTTATCATATTCTTCAATGTCTTTTTTAGTTATCTTAGATGTTTGTTTATTGATTATTTCTAAAGACTTTTTTAGCAGTGTTAAGTATTTAGATAATGTCCTTTCACTTAACTTCTTACCTTCATTCACTTGTCCTATTCTGCCTTTTTCTATAAACTCCATAACTTCATTTTTTGTAGAATCAGGAACTTTCCATTTCTTAACAGCTTTTAATTTCCTTTCAACCTTATGATTTTTATGAACATTTATTTTGATATTCATATATAAAAGTGTTCAAAGGAGTTTATAAAGATTCTCCTTTTGAACACTTTTGTTTTATCCCCATGCCCAGATTCGAACTGGGGATCTCCCGGTTTCTTTCCGACTAATCAGGCTTCATTTTTAGTCTTTTAGACTATGATATTATCTAAATAATATCTCCACCCTAGTCAATTGACTACAGCCGGATGCTCTAGCCACTGAGCCACATGGGGATTAAAATATAAATTTTATATCCTATATAAAAGTTTGCTTAAGTTAGGAGTTTTTTTTATTGTTCCAAATATTTTAGACCAATTTTTCTAAAATATTCATCTCTTTGTTTTTTCAATAATAAATGAGAATTTTTATGTGCTGTATTTAATGAATTTATAATTTGCTCAAAATGTTCAGGAGTTATTTGCTGTCTTGCATCTGTAATTGCTTGTTCTGGAGAAGGATGAACTTCAATTAGCAAACCATCATAACCCATACTTATTGCTCCTAAACAACTTGCTAAAACATATTCCCTGCTTCCAACAGAATGTGATGGGTCGAAGATTACTGGTAAGAAAGTTTGTTTTTTTAACACCGATACAACCTGCATTTGTGAAGGATATCTTAAATATTTTGAATCATTTCCAAATGGATTTTCACCTCTTTCACATAGCATTATCTTCCTATTACTTCTGTCTCTGCTTCCATTTCTCCTTTTAACTACATATTCTGAAAACCTTAACCAGGTATCAAGGTCATATCCAGGACCTCTTTTAACCATTACTGGCTTCCCTGTTGAACCAGCATATTCTAATAAATCCTGGTTTGCCATGTTTCTTGCTCCAATTTGAAAAATATCTGCTACATCTCTTAAAGCATCAACATGTGATTCTTTTCGAGGTTCTGTGATTATAGGAAAACCATACTTTCCTTTTATTTTTTTCAGTATCTCTATACCTTCTTGTTCTAGTCCTTTAAAACTATGAGGGCTTGTTCTTGGTTTAAAACATCCTCCTCTAATTGCATATTGTCCATAATCATCTTGTTCTCTTATTTTAAATAAAGATTTGGCAATTGCTTCCATTTGTTCATAATTTTCTACTGCACACGGACCTATAATATATAACGGTCTTCCATTTCCTAGCACAACTTGTTGAGTTGTATCATCTCCAATTATTATTTTTAAATCATTTCTTATATTATTTCGACCAATTCTCCTGCTAATTAATGGATATTTTACATCTTTTTGAATTGGCTGAGCATATAAAACTCCGGGCATTGAGTCTAAATATGCAAAATCAACATTTTCTTCAGCACCTATAATTCCAATAAGCCTATGGAATTTCCCCTTACTTATATCAGGTTCACAGCCTGAAGATTCAATAATTTCTAACACATTATTCATCTGTTCTTGTGTAGCATTTGGCTGCATTACAACTACCATTTTCTTTTCCTTGCATAATTAATATTAACGCACATATTTGGACTTCAGAAAAATTTAGATTAATGAAGTCTCAACTAATAAAAGAAAAAACAATTCCCATACTGGAATGATTTGTATTGAGACATAAATTTGATAATAATAAGAAGTATATAAATTTTCCTTTTTTAAATTAATAAAGACCTCTCATTTTCAACTATCTTAACAATGTCGGAGCTATATTTTTCTTCAACTTCACCATAACTTCCTGAATCCCAAGAAAAACTAATAGAGCCATTTTCCACATAAAATAATCCCTCCCTTAATCATTTTTTCATCTAAATTACCTCTTTCAACTACTTCTCTATGGCCTAATGCAGGAGAAACATAAAGCTTTTTATCTGCTATAACAAAAAGAAGTATTAAGCCTGAAGAATCTAGTGCATTATCCGTATAATCTAGGTTAATATCTATGTTTCCAAGTTTAATTTCTAAACTCAGTTTATTCAACAGGATTTTTTTCAGGTTTTCTTGCTTCAGTTATAAAATAAACTTTGTTTGATTCAGCTTCTTCCACTTTTCCTTCTCTTTCATAAATTACTGCTGTAGGAGGCAATCCGAATTTTCCCATGACTCTTATTTTAGAATATACTATGTAAGACAATAAAACTTCTTCATCTTTATTAAGATTTTCAATATTCCATTCCAATCTTCTGTTTTTTTCATCAACTTTATCAGGAGTTACTGCCCCATATCTCTCATATACTTTTACAATAGGGGGTAATTTATCTACTACTTTTATGTTTTCAACATATTTTTTGGCTCTTAAGCTAATAATAACTTTTAAAGCAAACTCTCCGCCTTTTGTTTTTACATAAACAACTCTCTTTTTGACTTTTATATCTTTTTTTGTGTATAATGTTAATGCAAATACAACAACGATAATTAAAAGTAGAATCGCAAAAGGAATAATCCAGTTTGTTCTTACTCTAACTCTGAATGATTCTCCGGGTTTTAATTCCTGTTGCCATGTGTAATAAACAAATAAACCCTTTCTTTCAACTCTGTCAGGAGTTAAACTGAATGTAGTGTATAATCTTGATAAAACATCTTTTTTAACTACTATCCCAGTTATAGTATTTGTATTTCCTTCATTAATTTTTTCAATAATTTTATCTGTTATTAACAAACCTTGGGACTCTTCATCAGTTAAAGTTTCACTTCTTTCCAAAAATTTAATTGTAGATTCTAAATTTGCAGATGCATTTTGGAGCTTAAGATTAGCATTTAAAATATATCTTCCAGCTTCCAATCCTCGTAATGACTCTTTGTTTATTGGAATTTCAATTAATCTTTCTTCATAGGGTTCCAGATTAATTGTATCAGAATACTCAAAAAATTCTGAGTTTAAACGAATTTCCAGATTCTCAAAATAAAAATTTTCTTTATTAGTTAAAATGATATTAATCTTATTAGAATCAGGCACAATATTCTCAGCTTCAATTCCAAAAGCAGTATTTAAACTTGTAATTTTAACAGTTAAGATGTCTTCCCTAATCCCTGTTTCCTGCCCTCTTAGTTTATAATTAAAAGTGTAAAACCCAGGATGTTTTGATTTAACATTTTCTGGTATGTATGCTGCTACTTCGATTATTCTTGTTTCCCCAGATTCAATTTTAAAATTTCCTCGCGGAGTCATATCAATACTTACTAATGTATAAATCTCAAAATGGTCTGTTGCACCTAGATTTTCTATTGTAAAAAGGAATTTAGCAGGATTATTAATTCCTGAAATTACCACTTCATTTATTTTCTGTTTCTCAATTTCTAAATTAATTGCAAAAACCGGATGAATAAATAAAATTATTATGATAACTGCAAATAACTTGTCCTTAGCCATATTATTCTAAATTAGTTTTTTATTTAAATTTTTGGATTATATTTTTAATGCCAAAAAGGCTCTCATTTCCGCAATTAGTTCGTCAACTTCCCCAAAAAGCTTGTCTTCATATTTTTCTATTCTGCTTCTGATAATATATCTCTCATATAATCCTCTTAAAAACTTAAAAAATGGGTTTCCTTCCCATCTGTTTTCATAATCTTTTATTAGGATTCCAGAAAATCTGATTGTTACATCTCCCTTTTGCATACCTACTTTTTTACCTTCTTCCTCAACTTCAATGTCATTCATTCCTAAAACTCTCCAATTTGCTTTTATCTGAAATCTGAAATAATCTGAGATTTTTCTTAAAGCTTCCCATTCTATTACAACTTCTTTGCCTCTGTCTGTTACTTTTTCAGTGTAATTTTTTTCAGTTAAATCATAATCATTGTCAGTTAACCAGCTATATCCAAAATTATAAGTTTCTTTAAAATCAAAAATACCTTTATGCCTTAATTTTCTCTTGACAACTACATCTTTTTCAGCCATTTTCCTCTTTTATTTTACTAACAAGTAGGTATTTAAATATTTTTGCTATGTTAGTGTGCCCATGCAACTTTCACAAATAAATCTATTATCAATATTATATAAGATATCTAGATTTCCGCATTCTTCGCATACTCCTTCTGTCTGACTTCTAGTTATTTTAGAATTTTTAATTTGGTTTAATTTTCGGGAGTTTTCTTTTATCTGCATAATTTCTTGAGCAGTTTCAAATAAACTTGGCTCTACTCTTAAAATATCTTTAATAGTTAGTAATCCGATAACCTGTTTTTTCTTTGTTACTGGCAACCATCTATAACCAGTAGATTTCATTTTTTTCAATGCTTTATATAAATCAGCTGATGGTTTTATTGTATAAACTTTCTTTTTTGCAATTGCATTAACTTTGATATTTGAGAGTTCTTTTTTGTTTTTTTTAATTATAGCCCAGATAATATCTCTCTCGGTTATAATACCTCTTAATTGCTTATTTTCAATAACTACTAAACTTCCGACTCTATTTTTCAGCATTTTTCTTGCTGCCTGAATTAGATTAGAATCAGGTTTTATAGAAACAAAGTTTCTAGTCATAATATCTCCAACAGCAACACCTATTTCCATGTTTATATATAATTTTCAAATTTAAAAATCTTGTTTATCAAGTTAAGTAGTAACATTAAGCAGTTAAGTATCTTCTGCTGAATCTTCTGACGTTTCCTTCAATTTTATCAAATAATTCTTGCTCAATTTTTCCAATTTCTTTTTTAGTAATTATCCCAACAATATTATCTTCTTTTCGGACAATTACTACACCAACATTTTTCTTGTTCATTAAATCAAACAGTTTAATAATATCTGAATCTGCATCAATAAATGCTAAATTTTTGTTTGTTATTTCCTCAATCTTCTCTATTCCGTTCATAAATCCTTCAAGTAGTTCAGCTTCTGTTATTACACCAAAAATATTTCCCTTTTTAAAAATAAGGCAGACATTATCCTTATCCATAATTTTCACGCAATTAATTAAATTGTCACTTGATGAAACAAGATTAAAATTCTTTTTCATTATATCTCTTGCATAAATACCAAATTTCATTTTTACCTCCTGAACATGATACTATAAAGGTTCTAAAAATAGCTACACCAATCCAATCCTTTTTTCCCTTAGTTGATTATGAGCAGCGAGGAAAATCTGAGCCAGACCTCGCTGTAATATATCTAATATTCACTAATATATAGTAGTATTGTTATTATTATATATATAATATATACAAAATTTTATTTGGATTTTAACAGGGTTAATTTTTAAAAAACAAAGATTTTTCTCATTTTCACGATTTATTGCCGGGAAATTTAAAAAAATTTTAAATTGTATATACAAATATATACTCTAAGATATATATTCAATTATAATAATACTTTAAATATATATTTTACCTTTATTTCCTATGGAGATTAAGGTCTATTTTTAAAGATCTGAGTTAAAATCAAAAAAACCTTAGGTTTTTTGGATGCATGAAAATTCAAGGAATTTTCTGCCTCTAAAATTTTGGAAGAATTTTAGTTGATCCAAAATTGAAACTAAACATACTGAAACCATGGAAATGGGTTCAATTTATGGACATGGATGAAAGAAAATTAATTCGATTGGGAAATTCAAGCTTTGCAATAGCTTTACCTAAAAACTGGATTGTGAAATCAGGTTTAAAGAAAGGAGATAAAGTTTATTTAGTTAGAAATCCCTCAGGAGAAATAATTGTCAGCCCTGAATTTAAGAAAAGCACTTTTGATAAAAATGCAACTATAGATGTCAGTGGTAAAAATGAAGGAGAAATAAGAAGAGAATTCACAAGTGCTTATATTAATGGTGTGACTATCTTTGAGTTTAAAGGAGACATAACCAAAGAAATTTCTAGGGATATCAAGAAGATCACTCAGGAGTATATTAGTTGTGAAGTAACTGTTGAAGAAGAAAATAAAATAATTGCTAAGGATTTTTTTAATCTTGGAGAGATGAATATTAAAAATTTTGTCAGAAGAATCGGGAACAATATCGAAGAAATGTTTGAAATTGTTATTGAAGGATTAAAAAAAGATAAGATGTCAAAAACGGGAATCGAGGAGGTTGAAAGGATTGATTTAGATATCAATAAATTTTATTTCTTAAATTCAAGAATGATGATGTTGGGTTTAAACAACCCTATGTTAATCTCACAGTTAAAAGTTGAGCCATCACAATTGTTTAATAACTGGTGGCTTGCATTTCATTTAGAACATACAGGAGATAATTTGAAATTCATAGCTAAAAAAATTTATTCCAGTGATTTAACTGATAAAAAAATGCTATTAGAACTGTTAACTCAACTTAAAGAAAAAGATGATAAAGCTCTTAAAGCTTTTTTTGATGATGAAAAAGAAGAAGCTTACAAAATAATGAAAAATGGGAAAAAATTGTGGGAATCTTGCGAAAAATTAACTAGAAATAAAGATTCAATTCTAAGTGTTCTTGGCGAAAAACTTAAGAACATTGAAAATGCATCTTATCAAATACTTAAAATAACTTCGCAACTAAATAGAAAATGAGTTTTGATTCAACCAAATCCGAGACAGAAGAAGACATTAGAAGGCTCGAAAGCAGAGTCGTCCAGTCTGTAAACTTTGATGGAGAGCCGGTTCAGATAGACGGGCCAGGAGATTTTACATGGATGAGGGGGAGAGGAAAGCCTTCAATGAATCATTATAGAGTTGAGGGGGAAGCTAATGGAAAACCATATTGTTTTATTGCAATAGCTTATGAAAAAACTCCAAATACATATCCCGGAGAAGTTTCTCCTGCATTGAAAGATCACCAATCTTATGTTCTTCTTAAAAATGCTGGAATATCAGTTCCACAGGTGACTTATTTTGAATATGAATCTCCAAATCTGTTATTTACAGAGTTCATCCCTGGAAAGACTTATGGAAGAAAGTTAGAAGATGCAGATGAAGAAGATAAGGGAGTTATCTTAGAAGATTTGGTTTTAAAAATACAGGAATTTCAGGAAAAGTTGCAGAGAGAAGTTTCTGAAAACCCGGATAAATATCCAGAATATTTATTTGCTTCTCGTTCAATAGAATATCAAGCTTTAGATTATTTTAGAAAGATATTCAGGGATGAAAGAAAAACTAAGGGGTTTGTTCATGAAGTTTATCTTCCTTTATTCAGAGAAGATTTAGAAGGAACCACTATTGTTCATGGAGATTTAAGTCATGAAAATATTATTACAAAAAAAGATTCTGGGGTTGTTTATTTTATAGATCCAGAACTGAAAAGAAGAAAAAGCCTTGCTGATTTGGGTAATTTTATAGCTTATCTCGGGGATTATGAAGACCATTGGGAGAGAATTGTTCAAAAAGCTAATGAAGAAAGATTTGACAGGGGCAAACCAATTGAACGAACTAGAAAATCTGTCTGGGCTAACAATGCTCATTATTCTGCTAGAATCATGAATAAAAGAGCTAAAGATAGAGATGCTGGAATAAGCAGAGGGAATGGTTATGAAGATGTAACAATGCAAAAGAATATCTTGTTAGGAGTTTTCTTTAATATGTCTGAATACCCTGAAAAATTTGGATTAAGCCAGAGTGAAAGGCAACTAGCTAGAGAAGGTTATCTTCAACTTAATTCTGGATTAGTTGTGCCTAATAAATCATATAGAATTGATTTAGAACAAGATAGTTCTGCTGTTCGGGAAGAATCAGATATATATAATAAACAATCATAAAATTTAAAAATAACTAAAAATAATTTAATATATCAAAAAAGACTAATGAACAAAAATGACAAATGACAAACAACCCGTGATAATACTGAATGAAGATACAAACAGAACTATGGGCAAAGATGCTCAGAGAAATAATATTTTAGCTGCAAGAATAGTGGCTGATATTGTTAAGACTACTTTGGGGCCTAAAGGCATGGACAAAATGCTGGTTGATGGTATGGGGAATATTATTGTGACAAATGACGGAGTTACAATATTAGAAGAAATGGAAATTGAACATCCTGCAGCAAAAATGATGGTTGAGATAGCTAAAACTCAGGAGCAGGAAGTTGGTGATGGAACTACAACAGCTGTAATGTTAGCTGGAAAATTATTAGAAAATGCTGAAGATTTATTAGATAATAAAATCCATCCTACTGTAATTGCAAGAGGATACAGACTGGCTGCTGAAAAATCCCAAGAATTCTTAAATCAATTAGCTGTTGAAGTTGATGATGATAAAAAGTTAGAGCAAATTGCTATGACTGCAATGACTGGTAAAGGAGCTGAAGGTGTTAAAGAGAAATTTGCAGATTTAATTGTTAAAGCTGTTAAACAAATTGAAGAAAATGGAAAAGTAAATTTAGATAATATTAAAATTGAAAAAGTTAAGGGAAACGGAGCTGAATATACCGAATTAGTTGAGGGCATTGTTTTAGATAAAGAAAGGGTTAGCAAAGATATGCCTGAGAAAATTGAAAATGCAAAAATAGCTTTATTAGATGCTCCTTTGGAAATTAAAGGACCTGAAACTGATACAAAAATTTCAATTAATTCTCCTGATCAGTTACAGGGATTTTTAGACCAGGAAGAGAAAGCTTTGAAATCCATGGTTGAAAAAGTAAAAAATTCAAATGCTAATGTTGTATTTTGTCAAAAAGGAATTGATGATTTAGCTCAGTATTATTTAGCTAAAAATGGTATTTATGCTGCAAGAAGAATTGCAAAATCAGATATGGAGAAACTAGCAAGAGCAACTGGCGGAAAAATTGTTAGTAATTTAAATGAGTTATCTGAAGATCAGTTAGGAAATGCTAAGATAGTTGAGGAAGTTCATGAAGGTGAAGAGCCAATGACTTTTGTAAGAGGATGCACAAATCCTAAAGCTTTGTCCTTGTTGATACATGGTGGAACAGAGCATGTTATTGATGAGTTTGAAAGAGCTATTAAAGATGGTTTGGGTGATGTTGCTGCTGTGATTAAACAGAAAAAAGTTGTTGCAGGAGGAGGTGCAATAGAAATTGAGCTTGCTAAAAAACTAAGAGAGTTCTCTACTTCTTTATCAGGAAGAGAACAATTAGCTGTTGAGCAGTTTGCAAATGCTTTGGAATATATTCCTGTTACATTAGCTGAAAATGCCGGATTGGACCCTATTGATACTTTAACTGAACTAAAATCAAAACATGATGATAATGATGATAAAGCCGGATTGAATTTATTTAATGGAAAAATAGAAAATACTTTTGATGCAGGTATTGTAGAGCCATTGAAAATCAAAACTCAGGCAATTAATTCTGCAAGTGAGGTTGCAGTAATGATTTTAAGAATTGATGATGTTATTGCTGCTTCTGGCAAGTCAGGAAAAGGTGGAGGAATGCCTCCAGGTGGAGGAATGGGTGGAATGCCTCCTGGAATGGGTATGTAAATGAGAAATAATTCTAAATCTAACTTAATAAGAACCTTATTAACTACAGGAATAATACTTAGGGGTATTGGCATGGCTGTATCAGGAGTTATAAAAGGATGTGACAATCCTAAATATGAAATGAGGTATTATTTGAATGAAAAGAAGTTTTAAGAAGAGAATTTGATACAAAGCAGGAATATGAAACTTATTTAAAATCTGAACAGCATAAAATTCAGAGAGATTTATTAGATAAATTATAAGTTAGTTAATAACTAATTCTTTTTTAATCCAATCATAATCAAGTTTATGTAATACAGGATATTGTTCAAATAATCTATTAATTCTTCTTTTTGATGATGCACATCCAAATATATCATAATTTTCAAATTCCCTCATTATTTCTTTTTCAGCATTTTCTAATTCTTTATCTTTTTTTTCTAATCTCTCTGCTGTTTTTTGTGAAATATAATTTCTTGAATTCTGGATGTGCCGGAATAATCCATCATTTGTATTATGAAATCCAACTCCGTTTGTTACAATATGCTCTATTTTTTCTTGCAATGGTGTTGATTTAGTTTCTGTGTTCATTTTATGTCAGAATTATAAGGTATTCCAAACCACCACCCTTAGTTTAATATAAACTTTTGATTTTTAAATTTAACTAATTAAAAATTTTAATGAAAAATGAATGAAAAGTTGAATATGCGCCTCCACCTCATCTGAATTCTAATATAATTAAATCCAGAAGTTATAAGTTAAGATACTAAACTCAGATGCGCCGGCCGGGAATCGAACCCGGGTCACAACGTTTTTGCTTTTGCTCATACTTAGTTTTTGAGCTCAGTGGACTTTAGCCCGCTGTTTTGGAAACCTTTTTCAAAGTTTATTGGCAACGTCGTATCTTAACCACTGGACTACCAGCGCCTAAAACAATCTATGTTTTTTTGTATTTTTTTCAGGATGATGAATGTATTTTATTATAAATAAAAACAGTTTAAAAAGATTATTATAAGCAGTTATCACATGTTACTGAGCATTTATAATTGACTTCCTTACAATCTGATTCAGTTGTAATTTCAAAATATTTTGAATCGCCAGGAGAAATAAATGTAATATTTTTCGTAACTTGATTCTTTGAATTTTTAGAAATAGGATAAGCTGATTCTTTACACTCTAAATTTACATGCAAAGCAGTCGCATCTCCTGTATTTTCAATTAATCCTGTAATAATTGCAGAACATGAATTTTCAATCCCATTTACATCTGTGGAAACATCTTTAAGTTCTAATTCTGTAGCTAAAATAGGGGGGCTTGCAGATATAGAATTAAATCTCATATAAGCTAATACAATTAATACTCCTAACAATAAGAATACAATAATATATCTTATTTTCTTTTGATTTTCCATAATTAATAGATGATTTTGTGTATTTTAAACTTTTTGCAAGTATCAATAAGAAAAAATATTTTTTAATTAACTAAAATAATTAATAATCCAGCTATAAACAAAACAGCTCCAAGTATTTTGAACATAATTATCAAATTTTTTTCAGTATATAATTTTTGGTAAAATTTGTATGAACCTTCTCCAATATTATTATTTAGAAAAAAGAGCAATCCAATTGCAGATAATATGATTCCTGCAATTATCTTTTGTTCCAGGTAATTATCAGAAATTCTGAGTTTAAAAAAGTTTAGAATTTTTACTTAGTCCGCTTCTGATAAAATCTATTAATATATGCCCATGCAGGATCGAACTGGTGAATCTTCGGTGTAAACATTATTATCCTTTTAGTAACTTTTTTGGATATAACTTTAAAACCTAAAGATATATAAATACTAAATGTATTCAAATAGTATGCAACTTCGAATAAAAGATGAAACTCACCTTGTAATGACAAAGTTAAAAGAACAGCTTTTGTTAGATTCTTATGATGATGTTATCTGGTATTTTATAGAACCTTTTCTTCCTTTGTCTAATGAAAGTGAAAGTTTACGAAGAGAAGCTTTAGATGAGTTTAAAAAAGGAGAAACAATTTCTTTTGAAGAAATTTTAAAGGAGCATGAAAAAGATTGAATTTTCTTCAAAAGCAAGAAAAAAATATTTTAAATTATCCTTTAATATAAGAAATTTAATTAATTCAAAATTAAAAGATTTACAAGATGAAAAAAGAGTTGATATTAAAAAATTACAGGGTTACAAAAGTTGTTTTAGGTTAAGAGTTGGAGGATATAGAGTTTTATTAGAGTTACAGGAGAATGTGTGGATTGTGTTTAATAGAGATACAAGAGAAAAAGTTTACGGTTAATTTTGAGATGATATCTCAAATTGCTTCCAAAATTAGATAGCAAAAATGTATTATTCAATTTATACTGGGTTTTGGACCCTTGATTATTTGATGTGATTTGAGGATTTAAAATTTATTGTTTTAAAGGAGCTTCATCAAACTCTTTCTTTGATAATATTTTATATTTTGATGCTGATTTTATTAATTGATTTGATGTTGAAAATAAAGATTTTCTATTTCTATCATAATATGTATAAAGAATTATCTTTAGATTTAATTCCCTTAGATGTTTTATAATTGGAACAAAATCACTATCACAAGCTATAAGTATGACTTTTTTAATCTCTTTGTGATGTAAGGGTATTGACATTAAGTCCATCGTCATTAAAGTGTCCACTCCCTTTTGATTGTAATCTACTTTTCCATCAGAATTAATAATCCTTTGACATCTTCCTTCCCTTATTGTGATATTAGTTTTTTTAGATAATTTCTTAATAAACTTATCATAATTCTCTTTTCTTTTATTTTCTTCATTTGTTGGTTTATCACTTTGAAATGGTGGAGCAGTATAATAAAAAATATGTTTACAATTTAAGTTTTGTTTATTAGAAATATTTAAAGCAAATTTTGTTATATCAAACACTAAATATTTTCCCTTCCCTAAATGCTTTGAAAGTTTTGATAAAAATCCTGCATCAATAAGAACTATTGTGTTCTCCATAAAGAGAAAATAAGAACAATCGTTTAAATAATTTTGTAAAAAAGACTCATCCGGCAACCAAGATTGATCACCGGGGCTCATGTTAATATTATTAAATAATCCATATATTTAAAACTTTCTATACTCTGAGTTTTAGTTAAATAATTGAGGCCCACCTTCCTGACGACTTGAATTCTCCGAATGGTTACTTTAGACATGACAATGAGTCCTCGCCTCATTGAAACTCTCGGGGTTACAAGTTTTACAGAGAGACCTGTAATTAGAATAAGTTAATGGAATTTAATTAATTTTTGGTTGAGGTTTATCATGTTGCTTCCAAAATTAGATAGCAAAATAGGTTATTTAATTTATACTAATTTTTTGACCATTGATCTATATGGGCCCACGCAGAATCGAACTGCGGATTCCTCGGTGTAAACGAGGTGTTTTGCCACTAGACTATGGGCCCTTGGAAGTTAAATATTTTCTTTAATTATAAAGCTTTTGGTTTAATTTTATTTTATAATTTTACTTTATATTTTACTACTGCAAAAGCTTTAAAAATGCTTATTTTATGTATTAAATATGGCGAAGAAAAAGAAATCTGAAACAAATGATAATAATGAAACTGATATATCTGATTTAGATTTAAGCAGTAATTATACTCCTTCAAGTTTAGGTCCAATTTCTCCAGGCGGGAAAAAAGAAATTCCAGAAAGTGTCAAGCAAAATATGGAGGAATTAAAAAAAGGACTTGAGAAATTTAAGAAACAGGTTCTAAAAAAATATTCATTTATTAAAGCAATTGGGATACTGCCACCACAAATTTGCCAGAAATTTGAAGAAGAAGAAAGAATTCCTGAAGAAGAAGCTAAGAAAAAGCCAATTCACTTAATGATGCTAATTCCTGAAGAGCAGTTTAAGAATGTAAGGAAAATTAAAGCGGGAATTGTGGATATGGTTAAGGATATGGAGCCAAAAGTGTGGGTTCATGTTAAATCCCCGGTAGATGTATGGAATTATTGTTTAGATAGTAAATTTGAGTTAGTCTCTGGAGTATCTATGTCCTATCCATTACATGATGATGGATTATTAGGTTCATTAAGAGTTGCTGAGATTCATAAGAACTTAGTTTTGAAAAAATTCGAAAAATATGTAGTTAGTTATGTTATTGCTGGTTCATTAGTTAGAGGAGATGCTGTTGAAACAAGTGATGTTGATGTTTACATAATTATTGATGATACTGATGTTAAAAGAATGTCAAGAGTTGAATTGAGAGAAAGATTAAGAGGAATTATTTACAGTTATGTTATTGAAGCATCTGAATTAGCAGGAGTGAAAAATAAATTATCCCCTCAGATTTATACTTTAACAGATTTTTGGGAGAGTGTAAAAGATGCTCATCCGGTTATTTTTACATTTTTAAGAGATGGAGTCCCGTTATATGATAGAGGAACGTTTATGCCCTGGAAATCTCTTTTGAAAATGGGCAGAATTAAGCCTAGTCCTGAGGCAATTGACATGTTTATGTCTATGGGAGACAAAGTTTCTGATAAAGTTAAAAAGAGATTATTAGAATTAGTTATAGGAGATATTTACTGGGGTGTTTTAACTCCTTCTCAGGCTTTGTTAATGTTGTATGGATTGCCCCCGCCAAAACCTAAAGAAACTGCTGATTTAATGAAGAAAATTTTCGTAACAAAAGAAAAATTATTAGAAGCCAAATATATCAAAATATTAGATAATATTGTTTCATTATATAAAGATTATGAGCATGGAAAAGTAAAAGAAGTAAAGGGAGAAAAAGTTGATAAATTTTTAAAAGATTCAGAAGATTTTATGAAAAGATTAAAAGAATTAAGAGAGCAAATTGAAAAAAGAGCAAATGAAAAAACTATTGAACAGATTTACAATGATGTTATGAAACTATTAAAAGGAATATTAGGAAACAAAAGTAAAACTAAACTAATAAACGATTTTGAGAAAAAGTTTATTAAAACTGGGAAAATGCCCCCCCAGTCATTGCCAATGTTAAAGGGAATAATAAAAGCCAGAGATGATTTTAAGAAAGGTAAATTGGACAAACATGAAGTTGAAGATGCTAGAAAAAGCGCTTCAATTATTATAAATGATTTAATTGAATACAATCAGAGATGTGATTTAGTCAGTTTAGAAAGAGGGAGAATGCAGTTAAAATATGGCAAAGATAAAAAAGCTGAATTAATGATTACTGATAAAGATGCATTTTTGATAAAAGATAATGAGATTTTTAAAGTTGCAAATAAATTAGAAAAAGCAAAAAAAGAAGAGCTGGATAAAGCTGTTCAGGAGCAGAAAGGCAAATTACATACTTCAACAGATAATAAAATTTTCCAAGTTTTGGAAAAAGAAATTGGAAAATTTGAGATTATATTATAAGAAAAGTTTTTAAAGTAGCAATTTTCTGTTTTAATATGAAAGGCAAAGTTATTCAATTTAGGCGTGGAAGGCATAATTATAAAGAAAAGCATTTTATCTTAGATGTAAATGCAAAAAATAAAGAAAAAGCTGAAAAAATGAAAGGCAAACAAGTTGTTTGGAAATCTCCTTCTGGAAAAGAAATTAATGGAGAGATATCAAATTCTCATGGCAATAATGGTTTAGTAAGAGCAATATTTGAAAAAGGTTTGCCAGGACAGGCAATAAATACTGATGTGGAGGTAAAATAATATGGCACTAAGAAAAGCAGCTGCATATAGCAAGAAGTCAAGAAGACCTTATACCAGAAAGAGCAAGAAAAAAAGTAAAAGTTATATTAGGACAATTCCGGGACACAAAATTGTTAAATTCAGCATGGGAAAACAAAATAAGTTTGATAAGGGAGATTTTCCATTTAAAGTTATGCTGCAATCAAAAGAAAAGATATTAATTAGAGACAATGCTTTGGAAGCTATAAGACAATTAGTTCATAAAAAAATGGAAAAAGAATATCCCGGTAATTTTTATTTTGAAGTTAAAGTTTATCCTCATCATATTCTTAGAGAAAATAAAGTATTGACTGGTGCTGGTGCGGACAGAATGCAGACAGGAATGCAGAAATCATTTGGAACTATTGTTGGCAGAGCTGCAAGAGTAAAGAAAAATCAGACAATTGCATTTGTTGCTGTTTCAAACCAAAAAGCTGCAAGATATGCCAGAAATCAGTTAACTAAAGTCAAGTCAAAAGTTCCCTGTTCTACCCGTATAATAAATGAGAAACTGAATAAATAATTTTACTGTTAATATGGCAGGCAAAAACTTTTTTGTTGACAAATCACTTTTTTATAAAGGTAAAGATGGAAGAGATTATGCTACTTATGAACAACTAGAAGATGCTAATAAGAGATATTTTGATACTTATTTTCCTAAAATTTGTGTTTCTAAAAATCAAATGCCCAGAAAACCTGTTGATAGTACTGTCTTATTAAAAAGAGCTTTAAGTGTTTTAGGTATAACTGAATCAGCATTAGAAGTTGAGGTATTGATTAGGGAACTTGAAGCTATTGAACAACTGAAACAAGAAGCAACTGATAATTTTTCAAATGAAAATGCAGGAAGATTATACAAGTGTTTAGGAGATACAGATGAATTCTGGGAATTAGTCAATCAAGGTATAGAAAACAGAGATAATTAAATATATTAAAAGCTGAAAAAGACTTTAAATCACATTTAGAATCAATAAAATACCTACTAAAAAACCAAAAGAAAAAATGAATAAAAATTCAAAAAAGAAGGTTTATAAAGAAGTGTTACTTTTATACTTTATGAAAAAGAGAGCGGTAACTTTAACATTTAGTAATTTTTCTAGAGTATCTAAAAAGACTACTAAATTGTATAATCTCTCACCATTAATATTAAATAGTAAAACAACTAACCTAAATGGTAACATTTAAAAATATGTTACTATTAAAAAATTAATACAAAATGGAAAAGCAAGAATTAAAAAAAATCTCAAAAAAAGAAATAGAGAAAAAGATAAGAGTAGTAAGACAAGCTATTATAGAGTTAAGAGAAAATCCAGAATCTATGAAAAAAGTAGAGAAGTTATTAGTTTGTTAAATATCTTCTTTTTAAATCAGAATAAGAGTAAAATGTAGGCGTTCTATGATTAAACTTTAAATTTATAATTTTGTAAGAATTAAGAGCGTTTTTACATTTCATAGTTGAATCATCATCAGAAAAAACTAAATCACAATTTTTTATACTTGCACAAGAAACAATCTTGAAGTCATTAATAATTTTCTTTTTTCCCTTTCCACCACCATTCTTTTTATATTCCCTATAATACTCCTCTGCTAATTTTGAAATTTGTTTTGAATCTGTTATTATATGATTTGAAACTATTGAATCATAAATTGTTAATACTTGTTTAGGGGCTTTTCTTAATTCATCTCTAACAACCCTAAAATTACATACAATAAATGTTTTATCTTTTATTATTTTTTCTGCAACTATCTCTCCATTTCTCTTATCTTTAATGATATTTCCATAAGTGGAAGAGTCTATTATTACATTAACCATCTTTTTTCTCTTTTGTTCCCTCTTTGTTTCTGTCTTTTAAAAATTTAACAAAATTATCTAGCAACATATCAAATAATCCAGAAATTGAAATATCTACATTATTTTTTTCATATCTTTTTTTACATAATCAAGATTTTCTTTATTGATTGTTATGCTTATAGCTATCTTTTTTTTCTTCTTTTTCAGTTTTTCAATATCAAAATTTCCTGCTAACATAAATTATAATCGTTTTTATCATATATAAGTATTACTATTATAATATTTTTATAAGATAATCTAAAAAATCACTTATCCGCCAACCGATAAATTAACAGAGAACAATTATAAAAAACTTTATTAACCCTAATTATCTTATTTTTTTATGAAACAGAAAAAAGAGGTTTCAAGCAAATACATCAAATGGCTTTCTGAGCTTAATAAAGATTCTATAACTGTAGCTGGGGGAAAAGGAGCTAATTTAGCTGAAATTTATAATTTGAAGCTACCAGTTCCACCAGCATTTATTATAACTGCTCAGGCATATTCTTATTTTATTGAAAAAACAGGTGTTGGAGATGCGATAAAAGAGTTATTATCTGAATTAAACATTGATGATACTTCGGTATTATCTGATACCTCTGAAAAAATCAGAGAAATAATTGTCAAACAAGAAATGCCAGAGGATTTAAAAGAGGATATAATTGACAATTATGAAGTTTTAAGTGTTGACAAAAATGTTTTGAAACAAGCCAGTTCAGAAGCTTCATCTATTTTAAGGACAGGGCAGGAAGACACATTTGTTGCTGTTCGAAGTTCAGCAACTACTGAAGATTTGGCTGAGGCAAGTTTTGCAGGACAGCAAGACACTTATCTGAATATTAAGGGAAAGTCAGAATTAATTGAAGCTGTCAAAAGATGTTTTGCTTCATTATTTACTGCAAGAGCAGTTTATTACAGAGAGAGAAAAGGTTTTGATCATAGCAAAGCATATTTAGCAGTAGTAGTTCAAAAAATGGTTGATTCTGACAAATCTGGTGTTATGTTTTCTCAGGATCCTGTTAAAAATTCTGGAAATGTTATTATTGAAGCTGTTTATGGATTGGGAGAAGGAATTGTTTCTGGCAAGATAAAACCAGATCATTATGCTGTTTCCAGAGATTTAGAAGTTAAGGAGGTAAATATGGCTAATAAAAAAATTGCTATAACCAGAACAGGCGAAGGAAAAAATCAGATAGTTAAATTAACTGAAGAAAGAAGTAAATCAAGAGTGCTAAGTGATTATCATTTGAAAAGATTAGCTGATTTTGCAGTGAGATTAGAAGAGCATTATCAAAAACCCCAGGATATTGAATTTGCAATTGAAAATGATGATATATTTATTGTCCAAACAAGACCAATTACAACAAAAGTTGTTGAAGGAGAAGGATTAAATGAAGTAGAAATGGGAGACGCAATTTTAGAAGGATTACCAGCTTCTCCAGGAATAGGTTCTGGAGTTGTTAGATTAGTCAGGGAAATGAGTGATTTGAAAAAAATTCAGAAAGGAGATGTATTAGTTACAGAAATGACCAATCCAGACATGGTTGTAAGCATGCAAAAAGCATCAGCAATAATTACAGATGAGGGAGGTTTAACTTCACATGCAGCAATTGTGTCAAGAGAAATGGGCATTCCGGCTATTGTTGGGACTGGTGAGGCAACTAAAAAATTAAAAGATTCTCAAGGGGTTACTGTTGATGGTTTTAAAGGAAAAGTGTATAAAGGAATTCATGAAGAAAAAAAAGTTGAAATCCTGCCAGTAGTAAACACTGAAACTGAAATTAAAGTAATTGTTGATTTGCCAGCTTTTGCAGAAAGAGCTGCTAAGAGTCAGGCAAAAGCAGTGGGATTAATGAGGTTGGAAGGGACTATTGCAAGCAATGGAAAACATCCTTATTATTATGTTAACAATAATTCTATGCAGGAATATGAAGATATGATTTTTAACGGAATTAAAGGAATTGCAGAACATTTTGAAAAAGTTTGGATTCGAACCTCAGATATAAGAACAGATGAATACCGAGAATTGGAAGGAGCTCCGCAGGAAGTTGAAGGCAATCCTATGCTGGGAAATCATGGAGTAAGAGATGGTTTAAAACATCCTGATATATTAAGAGCTGAATTTAGAGCTGTAAAAAGAGCTGCTGAACAAACTAATAAAAAAATAGGAGTTATGTTACCTCAGATTATATCTGTTGATGAGGTTATTAAATCTAAAAAACTAGCTCAAGAAGTTGGCATGATTCATGAAAATGTTGAATTTGGAGTTATGGTTGAAACTCCTGCTTCAGTTCAGATTATTGATAAATTATGCGAAGAAGGTATTGATTTTATTTCTTTTGGAACAAATGATTTAACTCAATACACCTTAGCTATTGATAGGAATAATGAAGAGGTACAAGATATTTATAATGAATCACATTTGGCTGTATTAAGACAAATAGCAAGAGTTATAAGAATATGCAAGAAATATAATGTTGAATCAAGTATTTGCGGGCAAGCTGGTTCAAAAAAAGACATGGTTGAATTTTTAGTTAAACATGGCATAGATTCTATTTCAGTAAATGCAGATGCTGCCAAGCAAATATCTGAATTGGTTAAAAGTTTAGAAGATTCTGGTTTAAGGGGTAAGGAATTAATTCAGGAAAAACAAGAGCCAAAACCTGAGATACAACAAGCTGAGCAAAAGCAAGAAATACAAGAAGAACAAAAAACTGAAATTAAGCAAGCAGAAGTTCCAGAAAAACTACAACAAGAGCAAACACAAGTAAAAGAATCTAAAAAAATACAGCATGGTGAGCAAGTTTTAATTGAAATTCATGATAATGATAAAACTGCATATAAAACTAAATGTATTAATTGTGGTAATGAGGCAATAATTCCTTATGTTCCAAGAAAAGGAAAGCCAGTTTATTGTAAACCGTGTTATGTTCAGATGAAACAACAGGAAAACCAGAAAGAAAAACAAGAACAAAATAATCAAAAAATGCAGGAAAATAAGCAAAAAGAAGTAAAAAATATGGAAGAAAAGCAGGCAGAAAATATGTCAAATCAGAGTAGTCAGGAAAAAACACAAGAACAAACTTATCAGAACCAAAGCCAAAGTACTGAAAATAAAGCTCAAAAACCCCAAAAAAAGCCTTTAGAATCTGAGACAATGTCAAAACAGGAAGAAAAACCCATAATTGAACAAGTTGAAGAAAAAATAGAACAAGCTGAACAGATTATTGAGGAAGTAACAGAAGAGCAAGAAGATAGTGATGAAGATAGTATAAATGAAGGTGTTTTGGATATATTCTAATTAATTTAAACAAATTCTGCAAATCAAAAACCGAAAGGTTTAAATACTTATATCACTACATAATAGTAACAAAATTAAATATCTGAATATAAAAAATGGCTTTAGATAATACAACAAAAGAAGCAATAATCCAGAGTGGAACTCACCTTGGGGCTTTAGAAGAAATAGATAATGCAGAAGATAAATTTTCTAATGAAAGTTATAGAGCAATTGTTGGAAATATTGAACTGCAAATAGATCCTATGGGAATCGGGGATTATCAGGGCGTTCCAGACCATTTATTTAATGGTGCAATCAGTGATATTATGGGTGCTTCAAAAGAATCTCTTGACGAACTTGTTTCAGGAAATTTTGGTTCTGTTGTAAGAGGCATTAGTTCTGAAGGAAATTTAACAAGAGTAGTATTACAAACTTCTCCGCATTCAAATGATTTAGAAGGGATTCATAAAGAAACAGCTGAAATACATGAATCTTACAGAACTTTACTTGCAGGAGTTCAGCAAAGAGATATCACTGCTTATGTTGGTTTAGTAAGAAATGAATATGTTAAGCATAATGTTCAGAGATTTGCCAATGCAATGCCTGAAAGAGCATTTGCAAGAATGGCACAAGTAACTCAGGGAAAACAACAGGAGTTATTAGCCAGATTTAAAACAGATGATGGGATTAATAGCAGAAAAGTGGCAAATTATGTATCAGCAAATTATGAAGTTGCAAGTGATGAAGAAAAACAAGCAATGCACTTAACTGCTGGAAAATCTTATGCTGTTGATAATAGAGAATAATTTTTTCTTTTTTTATTGCTTAAACTTTCTTTAATGATTTTTCAGTTTTCAAGTTTGATGCTTAAAAATGCCTAGGATTTAGACATATGGTTTTTTATTCTATTAATTTATTAATTAATTTAGCCATAACTCTGATAAATTCATCAGCTCTGTCCTGCCAGTTATCAATTTCTATGCCTTTTAAATCTGTAATTTCACCATGAGTGATTTTTCTGTGTAAAGCATATAAATCCCTAAACCATTTAACATATTTCATTTTTAATTTGTTTTTATCTACAAATGTTTCTTTTAATATAATGGGAATTTTTTCAGGAGAAGGAGGCAGTTGTTTTGCTGCTATTAATGCTGCATGAGCTGAATCCACCATAGCCCAGTAAACTCCTTCAATAGAACTAACTTCAGCTAATTTGCTTCTTGCTAAATGTTGCGGAGCTCTTTGTAATGCTGTGTATATAGCTTCAGGAGTTGATTTTATTTTTCCTCTTTCTAATAATACTTTTAATGGAGTGAAAAAGCCTCCTAAATCTATTAAAGGGGTGCCATACCTTATTACATTTAATATTACAGGTTCTCCGTGAATTAAATCATTCCACCAGGTTGTTAATTTAACTGTATTAATGTGCAAGTCTTTTTTATAGGGATTAGCTCTGACTATTTTGCCCAATTCTTCTCTATACCATGCAATTAATTCTTGATCCCATGCAATTGAAGCATCATCAATAACTATTACTATGTCAATATCAGATGAAGAAGTGGAGTTTTGTTTTGCTGATGAGCCAAATAAAATTATAGATTTAATTAGTTTGTCAAAATTCTTATAAACCTTAGTTGCAAAATCCATTGCAATTTCATCATCTGTTTTTAGGTCTAAAGTTGGAGATTTGATTTTTTTAATCTTTTTTTTGTTTTTTTTACCTTTTTTTATTTTTTCTTCTTTTTCAACTTTTTTTTCAAAATCTTTATCAAAATTCAGTTCATCTTTTTTCTGACTTTTTTTTGATTTCTTTTTTTTCTTAATTTTAGATTTTTTCTTAGCCATTTTCCTCTTTTATTTTATTTTGTATATAGTATATTATATATGATTTATTGTATATATTTAAACCTTACTCCATTGGGGCTCCTCCAACTCTGTCTCTTTTTCCCTGAACCTGTCCTCCCAACTCAACTGGAAGAGATTCCCATCCTGCGCCATATGCTGAAAAATGCTGGTCTGGCAACATTCTCCCATAACCAGCTGAATAAGTTCCATATGTTCCTATTTGCTGATTCCAGTAAGGAGCTCCTGTCCCATATAGGGGGGAACCAAATGCTTCTAAAGTCGGTGTTAAAGGAGATATTTTACCCTGTTCAGAAAAATGTTGCCACCAAGAAATCGCTTCTGTTATTCTCTTTCCTTTAAAACCTTCTTTTCCCAGTTTTTCAAACATTTCTTTAACAGGAACATTTCCCATTCCCATTGGCAGTTCAGTATGTTCCAAACCAAAATTATCTGATAAGTGAACATGTTTTACCATTGGTGCAATAGCTTCAGTTTCTTTTACTATATCTTTTTTTTCTGCTCCGAATTTTCTTAACATATTAATATGTCCCACATCCCATGTAGCACCAATTAGTTTTTTAGATACATCTTTTGCTTCAGATTTCGAATAGCCTTCTTTTACAGCTTTTTCAACAAATTTTTCTCTTGACTCCTTCACTAATTCTTTTAAATCTTCTCCTGTTGAAATTCCCATTCCTGCAGGGGGATTTTCAATTGAGACAATTGGTGCTTTATCATTGAATTTTTTATAACCATGTAAAGCAACATTTGAAAAAGTATCTGATGCTTTATCTTTTGCAAAATCTTCTAAAGGAACAATTTGCCTTGGGATTACTGATGCGGCAACACGATTATCGTCACTTCTCATACGAGTTAAATTGTTAATTGCCGTTATTGAATCATCTAATAATTGGGATTTTTCAGCTGGATTTATCATGCCTATTTCTCCTTTTTTGAATTGTTTTTCCTGCTCTTTTGCATAATTCACCCATTCGTTATTTATAGAATCTAAAACCCTATCTCTTTTTTTCAGAAATTCTTTTTTATATTTTTCAGGCATATCAGAAGAAGGTTCAGCATATTTTCTTGCATTATCATAAATATTTTCAAACTGAGATTCAATCTGGTCCAGCATAGATTCGCCTCTTTTCAGCTGAACCCATGATCTTTGGTGAACTGGGGATAAATCATTAGGAGATTTTTTACCTTCTAATAAATCGTCTACAACTGGAGCTAGTTCAAATAGAGCACTATTTATCATTTCATCTGCTTCTTTTTTATATAAATTTAAGCTTGAAAATTGATTTTTCCATTGAGTGTTGTTATACATATTAATTCTTCTTTCTGGAGAAATTTTTTCTGGTTTTTCAAGCTCTTTAAAATAAACTTCTTCTTGTTTAAATCCTGATGGTCTTCCGGTATCTCTGTCGATTCCCACAATCTGAACTGGTTTTCTTACTAATTTACCAGATGCGTCTTTTTCATATTTCCATTCTGTTCCAGGTGCATTTGCCGAATGAAAAGTTACAGGAATATTTCCTTTAGGATCTAATTCATGGCTTCTTTCAATAGCTAATTCCATTTTTCTTTCTGCGGCTTCTCTCATTGATTCACTCCATCCTTGCTGAGTATAACCTGATGGGTCTACTAAAGGGCCGTGGACTGATGCTTCTGCTCCTGTTAATTTCAAAACTCTTTGTATTTCTTTTGTATGCTGTTTTGGAATTGATTCAAAAACCTCAGGGGTTAGAAATGATAACTCAACATGTTTTAGGCCCATGTTTAGTTTGTTAGAAACATCTTTAACCTGATTTGCTGTTCTTGCATCTGTTGTAATCCCAATTGATTTAAATGGGACTCTGTATCCCACAAAATTGTCTCCGTAGTTTGGTTCTAAGGAGTATGAAGAACCTGGATAAAATGATTCTGTAGATGCCATCTTATATGAATTTAATTTCCTCTTTTTAATAGTATGACTTACTCATTTATAACTCTTTTTATTAGGACTTTTCATAATCTTCTCTTATCTTTCTCTTTATGTTCTCAGCTGTGTCTAATTCGATATCCGGAGTATTTGATTGTGCTAAGTTTGGCCTTCTGGTTATATATTCATCTCCTGTTTCCTGAGGCATATGCCATCTTAATTCATTATCAAAATGAACCTCTCTTAAATCTCTGTTTGGTCTTCTTGTTATAGCTTTTTCAGTTGCAATTCTAACATTTCCTGTTTCTACTATTCCCTGCATTCTATTGACCCTGTTCTGAGATTCTGCTGGTGAGGGGTATTCAGTGGGATTATGAATTTCATTATAGTTTGTGTCTGGTTCTTCAGTTTCTATTTGTGGTGCAGAAGATTCTTCAGCTATATTTTCTAAATTATCTGCTGTAGGAGAGGGGAATTCCTCTACATCAGTTCTTGATACTGGAGATGATTCAACAAAACTATCTGAGCTTCTGAAAGGATTTGGAGATTCAATTTCTTCTACTTCTCCTTCTTGTTCAAGAGTTTGTTTTTCCACAACTTCTGTTTCAATTTCATCATCTTTTTCTTCTCTTTCTTCTTTATCCTCTCTATTATATTCTGTTTCGCTTTTTTCTCCAGATTTTTGCTTTTTATTTTTTACCATTACATATGTGGCAAGGATACCTCTGAAAAGCAGAGTGAAAAATTGCCATCCTCCATAAAATTTAATTCTTGAGAATCATTAGTAAATTTTTTAAAAGTGTTGGTAACCCTACCAGTGAATCTGTTACCCACTATACCGACTCTTCTCAACTTTGGGCGGATTTGTCTTAACATTTTAACTTATTGATGCCTCGCCTTTTAGAGTAGGAGCGTTATTTTTTGCCATATTAACGAATAATTCTTTAAATTATAACAATAAATAAATATATAAATTTATACTTGTCCTGGTGTAGAAGCCATTCCGTGTGCTTTTTTATACACATCATAAAATGTGAATAATAAGGAAATAGCATTATCTTCAGCTATTTGCCGTGCAAATTCTTCAGGATAAGAATCTTTTTTCACTCCTTTTTCTTTTAATTTTTCTAATTCTTCTTTTTCTTCATCTTTATTTTCAGATTTAGACTTAGGTTTTAAAAAACTGAATAATGCTGAAAACGGGTTTGTGTCCTTAGGATTTTTTTTGGGCTTTTTTTCTTCCTCTTCTTCTTTTAAAAATGCTTCAATATCCTCATGCAATTCTTTTAATGAGTCTTCAGTCATTCCCTCAACTAATCTTAAAGAATCTTTTAAATCAGTTTGCTCTAATTTGTCATAAAATAATTTCAGTTCTTCTTCGTTTAATGCATATGCTCTGAATGTAACATCAACTTTTCCTCCAAATGCATAATGCCCTGATTGTCCTGACTGATATCTCTGGGGTATTCCTCTGAAACTAAAATCTATAAACACGCAAGAGTAATAATCTCTGATTTTTTTTATTTTTGCAAATGACTGAGGCAAATCCTTATCAATTATAGCTTGTTCAAAATCAGCTTTTATTTTACCTAAGATAGTCAGTTCTAATAAAACAGAATTAAATATATTCACCAAATCAGGATTTCTTCCCTGCTCTTTCATTCTTAAGTCTTCAGCAGCTTTTAGATAGGGTTTAGCCCATTTTGTATACAGCTTTAAAGAATTTACCTGGCTTTTCAAATATGTTCTTTCAATTTGATATCTTTTTCTTAATTCTTTTTCACTTCTTTTTTTCCATTCGTAAAACTCTGCTATTCTTGGTTTTAATAATCTTTTAGTTCTGTCATTTAAATCCATGCCATCAACATCTTTCACTCCTTTAGCTGTCATAAATGCATCTATTAATGTGACAAATGGCGCCTGCCCTGATAGTGCTAATGCTTTAATGCTTGTGTTTCCTTTTTTAATATCTACATTATCCAACCAGATTTGTTTTAAAGCCAGCATTCCTGCTTCTTTTTCATCTTTATCATCTGAATTTGCCTGTTCATAGTAAGATAATCTCATTTGAAATTCTTTTAAACTATATATTAAATTTAGAACACTTCTTATTATTGTATTAACATTTCCCATAACTTCATATGCCTGCTTTTGCATTATAGATGCTCTTTGTTGCAACTCACCAAAATGTCCTGAACCGGGAGTAGCTGTAAAATTATCCATTATTTTCTCTATGTCTGAAAAAATTTCAGACATAAAATCTAAAATCCAGAAATATACTGGTTCTAAAGTTTCCATAGCACTATTATAAGTTATATGATACTCCCTGCTTGCATTACCTTTTTTCTTATAATAAGGAGAAATTTCTTTTATTATATCATTAACATCATCTATATCTGCCATTTTTTTGTTTTAACTTTGTTTTTGCTCTAAAAATTGTTCCCTTTTTTATATTATTTGTAAGAGTAGAAAGTTTTTAAAACTTATTCTTATTCTATTAATCATGAAAAAACGGTTTATTGTGTATGGAGCATTATATATCACCTTGGGTATGCTATTTTTAACCAGAGCTTTTTCTGGTTTGACAGGATTTGTAATATTTGAAGGAAATACAACTTATGATTCTGTTGTTGGATTGGTGTTTGTTGTTGGAGGAATAGCTTTAGCTTTATATTCTAAGAAAGATTAATTTTTTTGAAAAATATTTTATTTTCTTAAATCCCAGTCATATTCTCCTAATCTTCCATCTTTTTTTCTGGTGCTGTATAATGTTTGCTTATAACCATAAAGCTTAATTGCATTATCTAAAATTGCTTGCTTTTCACCATCATTTGCTTTTCTCAATTTATCTCTGGCTATTATTGAGTCATCAAAAATTAATAAAGAATCTAGTGTTCTTTTAAATACCTTAACTAGTAATTGCGAGGGCAATGCCAAAGCATTCATTTCTATAGGGGTTAATTCATCTCTTATATTCCAGTAATAATCAATAACTGCATACTGGAATGCTGCATCATGCTTACATATTAAACTTATTTTTGAAGTTTCAGGTGAAAATTCATAAGGATAACAGATTTGCCTAAATCTTTTATATTTGCAAGTGTGGTCAGAATTAAATCCCAGTGCAATTGCTAATTTTCTACTGCTATTTACAACAGGTATACTCTTCCAAACTCCTTCATATCTTGATCTTCCAGAATCATAACTTGGTATTCTAGATAAGATTTGAGCTCCGTCTTTTTTAATTCCTTTTGCATCATCATAAGGTCTTAAAAAAATTCCTGGGATTTTTATATTATCATAAAATTCAAATTTATCTTCATTATCTAACCCTAAATTTCTTCTTAGTTCTTCTGAATAAAAGAAAATTCTTGCTCCTTCAACTAATTTTAATGGAGAAACAACTCTCCTTAATCCTCTTTCCCCTCCTATTAATGGATAAAAAGTGTAATTAGCATAAATTGTTGAGTTTTCTTTTACTGATTCATAAGCTTGCTCTCTGAAATCTAAAGGTCTCACTCCCTCTAAAGCTGCACTTACTGCTTGTTCTATGGTTCCTGGTTGTTTCAGTACTACCGATGGGCCGTGTTTTACAAATTTTACTGGTTCATCCTGAAATGCTGGTTTTAACAAAGGAGTTTTTTCTAATTCAACAACTAAATAATCATTAACAGAAATATCTGCTAATTCTTCTGTGATATTTCCTTCAGAAACAACAGGATTTCTTTTTTTAAGTTGAGCTTTTGCAGGCTCCTGAAAAAATGATTTTTTTGCCATAATAATCATATTTTAGTAAAGTATATAAAACTTGCTATGTGTTACTATTTATAAGTCATACTAAATATTTAGTTTTAAGATGAGCTTTGTAAAATGTCAAAAATAAATGAATTAGCTGAAATTGTAAGAAATTCTCCATGTTCTATAATTGTTAAACCAAGTTTTATTGATTATGCTAATACTTCGGGGGATGTTCAGGTGAACTTAAAAGTGCTAGATGCTTATTTTAGAGGTTATTATGATGAACATAAAGAATTACAAGAATTATTAAGAAAAAGGCAAGTTGAATTAGATGAGAGAGTGAAATTAATGCCTGTTGAACCTGATACAAATCTTGATTGGATTGATACTAATGATTTAATCCATAGGGGGATAATTTCAGGAGGCAATGAAGTGAAATTTGATAATAAAGAAAACTTAAGAAAATATGGTGTTTTTGGAAGCCCCCCTATTACTTTTCCTACTTATCTTATGTCTAGGAAATCTAATGTTGCATTTTATGGAGGCAATCCTGGTGAACAGGTTATTGTAGTTGTTGATAAACCTGAATTGCTTAAAAGAAGAAGCGTATTTTTAGATCCTGAGTCTATTTACTTGCATAATAATCGCTGGACAAGAGACAAAATTGGAGAATCATTTATTATATTTGGAGGAATTCCTAAAGAAGCAATAAAAGGTTTTCAACTTAATGGAGAATACGAGGAAATTTAGGAAAAATATATATAGTAGAGAAAAACTTAAATTAAAAAGAGTGATTTATCTTCAATCAGAATCTTTAGTATCAGATTCAACTAAATCATCAGAGTAATTTTCACCAATTTCATGATGTTCATACTCTTTACATAACCTTAGTTCAGGAAGCAACGAATCATCACTTACCATGTATTTAGTATAATCAAACTTAATATATAAATTTAACTTTTTTAGGTTCTGTATAATTAAAAGGTGATAGCTTTTAACTATATTGTGATTCCCTCTAT
>CAZQGH010000013.1:0-27542 GCA_964592915.1 Candidatus Woesearchaeota archaeon
ATAGAGTCTAAACCTATTTAAATCTTTCTATATGTTACTATTATTTAATTAATACATTATTTATATGTTACTAAACTTCGATTTTAGTTAAACCGGCTTCTTTCTTGAATTTAATTATGTTTTCAACAAATGATTCAATTTTAGATTCATGACTTACTATTATTAGCTGTTTAACATTCAATTCGTTCAAAACATCCCTCATCTTGTCTAATTGCTGTTCTGAAAAACCATCAGTTGGCTCATCCAAAATAACTATATCACGAGTTTTGATTTTTGATAATAATGAATTTAAAATCTGATTTAAAGCTAATCTGTAAGCAAGAGCAATAGCTGTTCTTTCTCCTCCTGACAAGAAATCATAATCTAATTGGTAGTCCTGCTGTTCAATAACTGGGGTGAAGTCTTCATTCAATCTTACATTAAATATTTCCGGAACAAGAATATTAAACCATTCATTAAATAATTTTGAAAACTCTTCTCTTAATTTCAACATAATATTTTTTTCTGTAAAGCTGATTAAAGACAAAAATGATGAGGATAACCAGTGCTCTAATTCTGATATTTTTTTAACTTTGTTTTTGATTTCATTTTTTTTGTCAATTTCCTGTTTTATATCTTTTATTATTTGCTGGGTCATTTCCTGTTCTTTTTCTTTTTTTCCTATTTCAATTTCTTTTTCTTTTTCTTCAGTTTTAAGATTATCTAGCTGCTTTTTCTTGTTCTCATAAATATTTTCGTATTTTTTAAGTTCAATAGATAATTCTTTCAAATCTTTTATTTGTTTTTCAATTAAATTAACATCTGATAAAGTCGAATCTTTTCTTTTTTGCAGCGCCCCTAATTTTGCCTGTTTTTCTTTTAAACTCTCCAACTTCATTTTTACTAATTTTAAATCTGAAAATTGCTCTTCCATTTCAGATTTTTCACTTTTCATTTTTTCAATTTTTGAGGATAATTCATTTTTTTCTTCATTTAAACTCTGAATTTGCTTTTCAAATTTTTGGGAATTTTCATCAAATTTTCTCATAATATTTTTTTTATATTCATCACTTACATCCTGAAAACAGGTAGGGCACATTTCTAATGAGGAGATTTGGCTTTTCTGGTCTTCTATTTCTGAAATTTTGTTTTTGCCAGAGTTGATTTTTCCCAGTAATTCCATATAACTTTTATGGAAAGAATCAATATCTTCAATTTTTTGATATATTTTTTCTTCTAATTGCTTCATTTTTTCTTTTGAAAACTCCACTTTTTCAACTTCATCGATTTCTTCTTTTAATGAATTAATTTCATTTTCAGTATTAAGAGATAATTCCTTTTTCCCATTCAGCATTACCTGAAATTTCTCTATCTCTTTTTCATATTTTTCTTTCTGCTTTATTTTATCCTCAATATCTTTCATTTGTTCTTCAAAATTTTCTCTTTCCTCTTTTTTCTGTTTTAATTCCTTGTTTAGTTTTGACATAACTTCTTTTAATAATACAACGTGATGTTTTTTTTCTGACAATTTATTTTTTATTTCTTCTAAATCTTTAATTTGTCCTTCGTAACTTCTTATATAGCTTCTTAATTCTGATGTATATAAATCAGTATTTTCTCTTATTTTTTTATATTTGTCAATTCCAAATATGTGTCTTAATGTATCAAGCCGAGCTTCAGAACTTTCCAGGATAATTTGTTTCATCTCTTCCTGAGGGGTATAAACTGTAAATCTGTACAAAATGTTTGTTTTTTTGGCAAATTCTTTAGGATAATTTAGAAAATCAAGAACCTTGTTTTTTAGTTCAGTTACTGATGTTTCTTCTTCCTCTCCGTCCACACTAAGTTTGGAAAAGCTTTGTGTTACTGATTTGCCTCTTTTTAGCCCTCTTTCCAGAATAATTGTTTTTCCATCAACTTCAATTTCTAATTCTACTGAGCCTTCATTTTGGTCATGTCTCAATAAAGAAGTTCCTTTTTGCCCTGGCTGCAATCCGAACAAAGCAAATTCGATACCCAATAAGACAGATGTTTTCCCAGAACCAATATCTCCTGATAAAATAGTTGAACCTTCAGGAAATATTATTTCTTCAGTGTCATAACTCCTTATATTTTTTAATTTAACTCTTTTTAACCTCATTCTAATTCTAATTCCAGTGCTTTATTTAATTCTGAAAATAATCTTGATTTAAATGTGTTTTTTGTTTCAGCTTCTTTTTTTTCTGCAGATAAAACATTAATTAGTGGAAAAACAAACTTGTTGAATTTTGAATCTTTTTCTTTAATATGCTTTTCAATAATCTCTTCTTCAAGCTTATCCATATCTTCAATTTCAAAATTCACTTCAGTTTCTTCCATTTTTAATTTAGTGGTATTTTTAAGAAATGTAAAAGCTTCCCTGTCTTTTGCAAATTGTTCAATTTCTTTGAAGTTTATGCTGGAAGTTTTTCCCTGCTCTAATTTGCCCTTTAATCTCAGCAAAACAATTTTATCTTTTACCTCTCTTTTATCTATCTCTCTTTTAATTAAATCAGTTGCAGTCAGAGCCTCTGAAATCTCTAAAGTGATCTCCTCAACATCTTTAATTTTCAAATCAACTTTTTCAACTTTAAACGGAGAGGTATTGACAATATAAAATCTTCCGCTTTTTAATTCCCTTAATTCCTGAAAATTATTTGGAAATGTCGGACCCCCATAAACAAATTTTCCTCCATTGTATTCTAAATGCAGGTGTCCTAAAGCATAATAATCCGCTTCTGGCAATTCATTTTTTTTAATATAATCTATTGGCAAGTTTCCTACAGCTTCTTCAATTGTTGTATGCAAAGCTAAAATTCTGAATAAGCCGGGAGCCTGACTTAATTTGATTTTCCTTAATTCCTGAACTTCCATTCCTGATTTTTTTCCAGGATATCCGTATAAAGCTACTTGCCCGTGAATAACAGGATTTAAGATTAAACCGGAATCTTTTTCCTGAGGGTTAAACAAATTTTTGCAAAATCCAGCTTTTTCAAGAACAGATAAGAATGTTTTTCCTGATGCAGAATAATCATGGCTTCCAGCTATGATATAACAAGGAATTCTGTTATCACTTAATCTTTTCATCTGAACAAATGTTTCTCCCAAAATTTCCACAGGAGGATAAGCAGAATCAAACAAATCTCCAGCAATTAAAACAAACTCGACTTTCTCACTGATACTTATATCAACTGCTTTTCTAAAACTCTCTAAATTTAATTCCCTTAATTCAGGCTGTCTCCAACCTCCTAAATGGCAGTCTGCAAAATGAGCAAATTTCATCTTCAAAATAGTTTTCCCTTTTCTAAATTAGAAAAATCATTTAGTTTATAAAAATATTTGTTCTGGAGAGCATATGAATTTATAAAAGTTTTAAGTTTACCTAAACTATGCCTCTTGTAATAAAAAAGGAAAAAGACGAACATTACTGGAATGTTTTACCAAAGAAAAGTATGGAAAAATTTCTAAAAATTGCAAAAAAGGACTGGAAAAAAGCTGTTGGAATTTTTTTACACAAATCAAAAAATTATGTTGTTGAGGAAAAACTAAGGGGAAAACTAGCTGAATTTATGGAAAATCAATTAGATATAGCTAATAAATCTAAAGTCCTAGATATAGGTTCAGGATTAGGAGGTTTAACAATTGCATTGGCAAGAAAATTTGATGTTACAGCTTCTGATACAAATCCTTATACTTTGAAATTTATAAAATACAGAGCAAAACAAGAAAAAGTTAAAATCAAAACCAAGAAAATTCCTCAGATTCATAAACCTTTACCATTTAAGAAAAAATTTGATGTTGTTGTGATGAACGGAGTATTAGAATGGACTGCTAAAAAAGTTAAAGGAAATGTAGAAAATATTCATTTGCAGGTTTTGAAAAATGTACAAAAAGTTTTGAAAGATAAAGGAATATTTATATTAGCAATAGAAAACAGACTAGCTAAAGATTGGTTTAAAGGAAAACCAAGCCATGTTTATAATATAAAATATTTGGACTTACTGCCTAGATTTTTAGCAAACTGGATATGTAAAATAAAAAACAATCATCCTTATCGAACTTACATTTATACTAAATTTGGATATAAAAAATTGTTAAAAAAAGCAGGCTTTTCAAATCTTGAATTTTATGAAGCTCATCCTTCATATCAGAAACCTAAGAAAATAAGAAAACCAAAAAACCTGTTTGTGAATAGTTATATTATAGTTTGCAGGAATTAAAATGTTCTTTTAATTTTTCAGAAAATTTTTCAAAATTTTCTTTTGTAAATTCTTTAAGTTCAGGAAATTCAACTTGCTTTTTATTTTTCATCGGAAAAACATGAAAATGAGAATGCTCAATATATTGTTCTGCTTCTTCTCCGTTATTTAGCTGGATTCTGTAATCTGGAAAGTATTTTTTAATAACCTTACAAGATAATGAAACTAATCGAATTAAATCATTTAAAATTTCCTGGGGAATTTCATCAAAAGATTCAAAATGCTTTTTTGGTATGACTAGTATATGGCTTGGTTGGATATCTATAGAGGTTGCAACACTTAAAAAACATAAACTTTCTCCAGTTTTAAAAATAGGAATAAATGGGAAATCGTTCATATGTTTTCCTTTATTTTCTAAAAATTTGCAAAATAAACAAGCCATATTACTAAAATTTAAGAGGTATTTAAATAGGTTCTTGTTTTGCCTTTTTTAAAGAGCAAATGAGTTAAGTTAAGGATTTATAAAGCTTACTAAAGCTTTTTAAGTAGGGTTTCTGAAGTGTATTATATGATTAAATCAAATGGAAATGACAAGAATGAAGACGATATTGATATTGAGAAATCTTTTGAAGAAGAGATAAACAAGCCATATTACAAAGTTGATTATTTAGATGGTTTCAAACTGCCATATGAAAAAATGGATGTTTCTGTTGTGATTGCTACTTATAACAGATGCCCTTATAAACCGGGGAAAGATGAAAATAAAAATCCTCTTGTATGGGCTGTAAAATCCTGTTTTTATCAGAAGCCAAAAATAAAAGAGATTATTATTGTGGACGATAAAAGTGATGATTATACTAAAAAAATTGTTGAAAAAATGAAAAAAGAATCTGAGAAACATGATATCTCAATCACCTATTTAAGAAATTCTAAAAAATTAGGTCCTGGAATGGCAAGAAATATAGGAGCTAAAAGCAGCAATTCAAAATATATCCACTTTATAGATGACGATTGTTTTATTACACCCTACTCAATTTTTGGTTCAGTATACACTTTTGAAAAGCTAACTGAAAAAGGAATAAAAGTTGGTTTGATTAATTTGCCGACATACAAAAGGGCCAGTATTCCTTCTAAAGTTGTCCCAAAAAAAGACATTGGCGAATTAGATTTTGTAAGGGGAGTTTTCAAAACTAATAAAGAAGCGTTTCCTCAGGAATATTTAGATGCTGAGCCCGAAAAAAAATATCTTGATAATGAATTACACATACTAAATCCTTTTCCAATATTAAATGTAAATACCACCTCTTTACTATGTTTTAAAAAAGCTTTTGAAGAAGTTGGAGGCTTTAGGGAGCATCTGTTTAACAGAGGGGAAGATAGAGAATTTGGATGCAGGATTTTTGAAAATGGCTATGCAATTTATTTTCAACCAGACCCAAAATTTCATTGTGTTCATGGCAGTTATGGCTTACATTCTGATCAATTATTTGAAGGGAATGACTGGTTTGCTGAAATAGATAAAGACATTTCTCTTAAAAAAACTATGAAGTTGTGCAACAATCCTGCAGAAGATAGTGGAACAAGAGTAAACCCAAAAGAATACTTGCAGCAAACAATGCTTACTAATTTCTTTTTAACATATCAAAGGAATAAAAAAGGAGCTATAAACTGGATTAAAAGAGTTTATGACAATTTTGTTGTGAAAGGAGAAACAAAAGTTTTTGGCAATGGAGAGGTCCAGATTGCAGACGAGAAAGAAAGGAAAAAAAGGTGGTTGTCAACAATTAATGAAGGACTAAGATTAGTAAAGAAAGAAGAAAGAAAAACTATAAACAAAATAAATAAAACAATTGACAAGTTAGATAAAGAACAAGAGGTAGATGAAGATATATTTGAAATACTTGAAAGTTTAGAATGAAAATTTTAGTAACGCATTCAAATAATATTCTTGCTAAAGGCGGAGCAGATAGATTTGCAAGAGAATTAAGTAAAACTCTTGTTAAATTAAATCATAAAGTTATTTTTCTTCAGAGAAACAAAACTGAATCTGTTTTTAATTGGAAAGGCATTAAGATATATAGTTATGCAAAAGTAAATATGATCCCTGGATTTGGATTTGCATATCCTATTTTTTTAAGAAAGAACATAAAAAAGACGTTGATAAAAATTAAAGAAAAAGAGAAAAATATTGATTTTATTTTATGTATTAATTATTTAACAAATAAAGTTGTTTTGGAAACTTTCCCAGAAAAACCAGTTTTACTGAGAGTTCCAGCTGTTGAAGCCAGCGAGGTTAGTCACACATGGAAAGACAGAACACTAAAAGAAAAATTAAAAGGAAAAATAATAAAAAATATGGAAAAAAAAGCTGTTCGCAATAAAAAAAATAAAATAATTGCGAATAGTAAAAAGGTAAAGAAACTAATTAAAAAGTATTATCAAATAGGAGATGTTGAGATTGTCAAAAGCGGTGTTGATGTTGAAAAATTCAAACCTGCAAAAAAACAAAAAAAGAGAAACATAATAATGTGTGCTGGCAGATTATCCCCAGAAAAAAATTTTCAGGCAGTAATAAGAGCTATGAAAAATGTTAAGGGTAAGTTAAGAATATATGGAGAAGGGAATGAAGAAGAAAACTTAAAAACTCTGGCTGAAAAAATTAATTTAAATAAAAAAATTTCTTTTCTTAATTACAAGCCCAATTTGGAAAAATACTATAAGAAAGCAAAAATTTTTGTATTGCCTTCAAAACACGAAGCTTTTGGAAATGTGATTATAGAAGCATTTGCATCTGGCTTGCCAGTTATTGCATTTAAACCCAGTAAAAAATATATTACTGCTTCAGATGAAATAATTGATGATGGTGGGACAGGATTTTTAGTAAAAAATGAAGAAGAGATGGCTGAAAAAATTAATTTATTGTTGGATAATGAAGATTTAAGAAGAAAACTAAGTAAAAATGCAGTAAAAGAAGCAAAAAAATATTCCTGGAAACAAACTGCGAACAAAATATTAAAAACTGTTAAAGAATTATAATAATTTATTTGTTTTTCAGAATCTTCTCAATTTCAGAAACTGATTCAGGATTTACTAAAGTAGAGGTGTTAGAAATTGTTTCCCCTGCTATTAATGCTTTTAATATTCTCCTCATTATCTTGCCAGAACGTGTTTTTGGCAAGTCATCAACAAAGATTACCTGATGAGGTTTTGCTGTTGGGCCTATTCCTTTAACAACATTATCAATAACTCTTTTTTCAGTTTTTTTGTCTGGCTTTCCTTTTTTTAATATAACAAAAGCTACTGGAACCTGTCCTCTGACTTTGTCAGCTTTCGGAACTACTGCGCATTCACTAAATAATTTATCTCTTTCAATTACATTTTCCACTTCTGCTGTGGCTAATCTGTGTCCTGCCACTTTCATGACATCATCTGCTCTTCCTAAAATTCTAAATCCGTTTTTTGTCAGTATTGCTGAATCTTCTGTAGCATACATATCTTCAAATCTCCAGTATTTCTTTTTGTAGAATGACTTAGTTCTTCCCCAAATACCTCTTAACATTCCCGGAGCAAAAGGTGATTTTTGAACTAAGAATCCTTTTTGCCCTTTTTTCAGTTTCTTGCCTTCTTCATCAACAACAATATGTTTTGTTCCGGGAAAACTTCTTCCGGCAATGGTAGGGATGAATGGGCCTATGCCTGGCAGGGAATTAATCAAAGTTCCTCCTGTTTCTGTCTGCCACCAGGTATCTATAAGAGGGCATCTTCCCTTGCCTATATTTTCAAAATACCAATTCCACGCATCTTCATCAATTGGCTCTCCTACTGTTCCTAAAACCTTTAATTTGTCAAATTCATATTTTTTTAATGCATTAGATGAGTCTCTCATAAACATTCTCACAGCTGTAGGAGCAGTATAAAAAACAGAAACATGATTTTCATCTAAAATCTGCCACCATCTTTCCAAATCTGGACAATCCGGAGCTCCTTCATAAATTAAAGTAGTGGCACCATTTAATAAAGGGCCATAACAAGCATAAGTATGGCCTGTAATCCAGCCAATATCCGCAGTACACCACATTATATCTTTGTCTTCGTGCAAGTCGAAATTCCATCTTGCTGTCCAGTAAGCCTGAGTTGCATACCCTCCTGTATCATGTATAATTCCTTTTGGCTTTCCAGTAGTTCCTGAAGTATATAATAAAAATAATGGTTCATTACTCTCCATTTCTGCTGGCTTGCATTCTTTACCAGCTTTTTTCATTTCTTCTTCATATGAAACAACTTTTTTTCCTGTTTTGACTTTTCCTAACCTGTTAACAGCAACTATTTTCTTAACTTTTGTATTTTTAGCTCCCTGTTTAGCCTGATTAATTAAATTTATTTGCTTTCCTCTTCTGTAATACCCGTCAGCTGTAACAAGAACTTTTGCTCCTCCGTCTTTCAATCTCTGCTTTAATGATTCGGCAGAAAAAGCTGAGAAAACAACAGTATGGATTGCTCCGATTCTGGCACAAGATAACATTGCAACAAGTGCCTGTGGGATTAATGGCATATATATGCCAACAGAATCTCCCTTTTTAACACCTAAATTTTTTAAAACATTGGCAAATTTATTCACTTTATCATATAATTCCTGATAAGTTATATTTTGCCTTTCTTCATTAGTTGGTTCAGGAATCCATTTAATAGCTACTTCATTTGGCCTTTCTTTTAAATGCCTGTCAACAGCATTATAACAAAGATTGATTTTTCCGCCTTTAAACCACTTGAAATATGGAAGAGATTCTTCATAAGTCTTGTCCCACATTTTGAACCAGTCCAAACCTTGTTTAGATAATTCTGCCCAGAACTTTTGCGGGTTTTTGCCAGCTTTTTTGTAGATTTTAGAATCTGACATAAGAGCTATTTTTTTCATATTTCTGTTTGGCCAGTATACTCCTTTTCTCTTTTTCACATATTTTACCATTTTATATCTTAGCTTTCTTAAAAATAAAAAATTTCTTGTCCTTAATTCCTTTATCATAAAGCATTTTTGTATATCCTGTATTGTCTATATCTTCTTTTTCTACACCTAATTGTTTTAAAGTTTTCATGATTTTTCTTTTTGCTTTTTTCATTTCTCTTGGTTGACATAAATATTCGATTTCAACAAAATAGCCTAAATGCTTAACTTTATTTAATTCAATTACAATTCTTTTATCCTTTTTATGCAAGTATGATTCGGAAGTTTTGATTTTTTTCATCCATTCTCTAAATCCTAAATCTTTTAATAAAGCTAGAAAATCACTCAAGTGTTCTTTGTCTCCTAATTTAAATTCATATTCCTGTTTAACAACAATATAATCATCCCAGTGTTTTTTTAACCATTTTTTAAAATTAACTTCATAAGTATCTTTTCCTTTTTTTCTTATTCTAAAAGCTTTTTTTGGATACCCTTTTTTTTGAATAGCAAAATAATCATCTCCTCTTTTTTCTTTTTTTTGTAAATTAGCTATTTGTTTAATTTTTTTACGCATTTCTTTTGGTTTTTCAACACATATCTTAGTTTCAACTTCTAACCATACCATCTTGACCTCTTTTTTTCTAAAATAAAAAAACAAGTAAGGTTTATAAAGGTTATGTATTTTTTTATACAAAGGGGTAAATAAAACAAAAATAGGATGAAAATAAATATTCTTGTTGGTGGAAAAGCTGGGCAAGGAATAAACAAAGTTTCTGAGATTATTTCTGAAATAATGTCTTCTCAAGGATATTTCACATTTAATTATAGAGACTATCCTTCATTAATCAGAGGGGGGCATAATTTTAATATTATCTCAATTTCTGAAAAAAGAGTTGGGAGCTATGCTTCTTTATTAGATGGAATATTAGCTTTAGACAATGAAACAATGGAAAAGCATAAAAAACAATTAAAGAAAGACGGGTTTATTATTGATTTTTCCGATAAAGGGCAGGAATTTGGAAGGAATTTAAATGTTGCAATTGCTGGAGCACTAACCAAAGTCTTGGGAATTGAAAAAAAGATTTTAATAAAAGAAGTTAAAAAACAATTGAATTTTCCTGAAACAATTGAAGCTGCTGAAAAAGGATTTGATTCTGAAGAAAAAAAATATAATTTGCCAAAAAGAAAAAAGAAAATTAAACTGATGAACGGAGCACAAGGAGTAGCATTAGGAGCAGTGAATTCTGATATTGATTATTATTTTGCTTATCCAATGACTCCTGCTACATCATTACTACATGAATTAGCTGGCAGACAGAAAGATAATGACTTAAAAGTTTTCCAGGCTGAAAATGAAATTTCTGTTGTAAACATGGCAATTGGAAACATATTTACGGGAAACAAAGTTATGATTGGAACTTCTGGAGGAGGATATGATTTAATGACTGAATCATTGAGTATGGTTGGAATGGCTGAAGTTCCTCTTGTTTTATACTTGGCTTCAAGACCCGGTCCTGGAACTGGCGTCCCTACATATAACCTGCAGGGAGATTTGAATATTGCATTAAGAGGAGGACATGGTGAATTTCCTAGAGTTGTAGTTGCGCCTGGTGATCCAAAAGAAGCAATTGAAAAAACTAATGAAGCGTTTTATTTATCTGAAAAGTTCAGAACTTTATCAATTGTTTTGTGTGATAAACATTTGTCTGAGTCACAATTTTCATTTGATACTAAACCTAATAAGAAAATTAAAGTTAAAATGAAAAGAAATGTTCCAGGAAAGAAAATTGTCCGGTTTAATAGTTATGAGCATGATGAGCAAGGACATACAACTGAAAATCCGGAGATAGTTAAGAAAATGGCAGATAAAAGATTAGAAAAATACAAGAAGATACAGAAAGAAGTTTCGAAATTTGAAATGATTAAATTATATGGAAATAAAAAAGCTAAAAACTTAGTTATAGGATGGGGCTCAACAAAAGGACAGATATTAGATTCGCTTCCAGAAAATTATCAATTCTTACAAGTTTTGTATTTAAAGCCAATTTCAGATGAAATCAGAAAAATAATAAACAGAACAAGAAAAAACAGAGGTAGTGTGGTATTAGTAGAACAGAATCTAACAGGACAATTAGGCAGATTAATAAGAGAATCAACCGGAATTAAAATTGAAAACAGAATATTAAAATATGATACTCTGCCTTTTGAATCTGATAAATTAAATTCACAATTAAAAAAATTAGGTAAATAAGATGGCAAAGAAAAAAAGTCTAGATACTAAAGAGGTAAACACCTGGTGTCCAGGTTGCCCTAATTTTATGATTTTGTCTTCAATAAAAAAAGCTTTGGCAAATCTGAAGCTTAAAAAAGAGGAAGTTATAATGACAACAGGAATAGGTTGTCATGCAAAGATTTATGATTATATTGATTTAGGAGGAGTTTATTCATTACATGGAAGACCAATTCCTACTGCAATTGGAATCAAACTTGGAAATCCGAAATTGAAAGTTTTAACTTTTGCAGGGGATGGAGATACCTACTCAGAAGGAATTTCTCATTTTATACATGCCTGCAGATACAATGCTGATACAAATTTGTTTGTTCATGATAACCAGGCATTTGCTTTAACTACAGGGCAGGCAACTGCTACTTCGCAAGAAGGTTTTAAGACAAAAGCTGAACCTTTTGGTTCTGTAAACAAACCTCTTAATCCGATTTTATTGGCTTTGTCATCAGGAGCTACTTTTGTTGCAAGAGCTTATGCAAGAGATATTGCTCAAACAACAAAGATTATGGAAGAAGCAATGAAACATAAGGGATTTTCATTTGTAGAGATTGTTCAGTATTGTCTGCAATTTAATAAAGAAATGAATGACTTGGATTCAAAGATGCACAAGGTTGACAATAGAGATAATTTAGATAAAGCATTTCAACTTGCTAAGGAATGGAATTATAATAATAAAACAGGAATCATTCCTGTCGGAATTATTTATCAGACAAAGAAAGAAACTTTAAATGAGAGAATAAATAATTTGGGGAAAAAATAGTTTTGACACAATAATTCTCAAAGTTAATTAAAACTATTTTTTATTAGGGTTTTGTGAAGTCTAATAGAATAGATAAAATATTAAAATTTCCTACATTTCTCTCAAATACTAAAATTCAAAAAAACTCATATCATTAGTGGAATTTAATGTCTTGAGACATTAAAATCCGGTAATAACAAACTCTCTAAAGCCATCACCTTTTAATTATATATGCCCATTATTATATAGGTTTAGATAAAACAAATTATTAACAGAATAGTTAATTTTTTAGATTAATTTGTTTTGAAACCAGATTTTTATTAGTTATGATTTATGCTATATTTGTGGTTTAATAATCTAATCCAATTTCCAAACTTCTAATTTTTCAAAGAAAAACTTTTTTTCTTTAACAATTTCTTTTTTGAAATTCTGGTTTTTAATTTCCTCATTGATTTCTTTTGCCGGAGTTAATGATGAAACAACAATGAAAACTTTTCCGGATTTGGACAAATAATTTTTTACAACTCTTAAAAAATTTAGAATAGTTTCATGCCCTTTTTCTCCTCCTGTTGTATCTGGTTCAGAATCAAATCCAGATTCGTCTTCAGGCAAATATGGAGGATTGAAAACAACTAAATCAAACTTTTTATTTTGAATTAAAGAAGAAGAAAATAAATCAGATTTTACAGAATCAAATCCTAATTGTTTAACATATTTGACTGCCTCAGGATTTATGTCTGCTGCTAAAAGATTTTCTTTTGGGATGAATTCAGAAATTTTTTCAGCTTGTATTCCTGAACCAGTTCCTAAGTCCAGAACTTTCAATTCAGTTTTTTCTTTATCTGATAAATTTTCCAGATATTCTGAAACAGCTTCAGCTAATAAAAATGAATCTTCTTTAGGAGGGTAAATTGGTTTCTTTGTTTCCATTATTCGTTTATCTATTTATTAAAAGAAAAACAATATAAATCCAACAATTAATATTGAAATCATAATCAATATAATCAGAATTATTAGCAGCAAATTTGTTTTGTTTGGTGATTGTTGTATTGGATACGGAGTTTCTTTAGGTAATGGTTTTGGCTGAATTTGTTTTGGTCTACTAGTTGTTCTAGGCAATTGTTTTAGAGTTTCTATTGGTGCTTCTGTAGATGCAGAATTAGATAGTTTTTGTGGCTCAGATTTAGTTACATTTTCAATATCTGAATCTGATGGGGAAACAGGAGGAACAGGTTCTGGTAATTTGTAGGGCTTTGGTATTTTTTTTCGCTTAAATAATTTTTTGATGCCTGAAAAAAAACTTTTTTTTGGTTTTTTAATACCTTTTATTTCATCAGACTCATCAGGAATTCTCTGTCCGATAATCCTTCCCTCAGATTCAGCAGATAAAATCTCTCCCTGCAAATAATCTTTAACTTCTGCAACATCTTTTTCAGAATAACCTGCATTAATCAGGGTTTCAGCAGCTTCCTGCAAATCTTCATTTCTTGCTATTGCATTTTCTAAAGCAGTTAAAATTTCCTCATTAACCATTTTAAACTTTAATTTTTTGCAAGTCCTGCATTATATGGCAATCTTTTCCAAGTTTGTAACCTAATTCTCTTGATAGTTCAGCCATTGGAGTCAATTGCTGCAAATCTCCATGTGCGGGGATGATGTTTTGAGGTTCTACCATTCCGATGAAATCTCTTAAATCTTCTCTTGAAGCATGGCCAGAAACATGAACATTACTGAAGATTCTTGCTTGTTTTTTTCTGATTCTTTTTTCAACTTTTTCCCTGTTTGCAATATTTATCGGAGAAGGAATTATTTTTGATGAAAAAATTATATGATCGTTTTTATTTATCCTGTATGGAAACTGGTTTCTGGAAATTCTTTCTAAAACTGAACCTGGTTCTCCCTGATGCCCTGTGCAAACTATAAGATACTGATTTTTATTTTTTTGCGCTTTTCTCAAAGCTTTCTGCATTTCATTTTTATAACTGACAATTTTTACATCTTTTGCAAAAGGACACATTTTGATTCTCTTTGCAGCTGAAACATATTTTTTTAAGCTTCTTCCGACAAATAATATTTTTCTATCTAATTTTTTACCGAAATCTACAATGCTTTTTAATCTGGCAATATGAGATGAAAATGTTGTAATAACAATCCCTGAATTATCGTTCTCAGTTGTAAATAAAACTTCTTCAAGTAAATAACGGGCAATTTTCTCACTTGGAGTTTTTCTTTCAGAACCAGAATATAATGAATCGACTATCAATGCTTTAACTCCTTCTCTCCTTATTTCTTCTATCTTTTTATAATTGGGTTTTTTTCCAAAAATCGGATTGTTATCTAGTTTAAAATCATTGGCATATAACACCACTCCTTCATCAGTATGCAAAGCTATTAAAGAAGTTTGTATTGTTGAATGAGTGATGTTAATAAAATCTACTTTATACTTTTTTTTCTTTCCCTGGACATAATAAGATGAATTTGGCTGAACTGTTTTAATTTTATTTTTTAATATTATCTGCTCATCTTTCAAAATTGCTTTTAATACCTCAGTTGTAAATGGTGTTCCAATTATCTCGGCATTATATCTCGGAGCTAAATAAGGTACTGCGCCAACATGATCTAAATGAGCATGACTAACTAGGATGGCTCTAACTTTTTTTCTTAAATCTTTTTTATCTAAAATAGTATCTTCCGGAATAGCTCCAAAAGTTCTCAGCTTTTTTTCGGTATATTTTAAATCTCTCTCACTTAACTCAATTACAGAAGGTAAAAAAAGACCCATATCAAACATGATAACATCGTCGCCCAAATCGACAACAGTCATATTTTTTCCAACTTCGCTATATCCTCCTATAGTATATATGTCCATGATTAGTTTATCAAAAGTTCATTTATATATCTTTTCAATTATAAAAGCAAGATTTAAAATATCTGTTAAATTAAAAAAATCATGAAAAAGAGTGCATTAATATCTACTTTCTTATTTTTAATGGCATTAATAGTTTTAACTTCTTTTAGTTCTTCAAGAACTATCAGCAAGGCTGGAAAAAGGATTGACATAAAAGTCCTAGATAATTTGGAAACTATTGAACAAGTTAATGTAATCATCAAATATGGAACTCCTGAATTAAAAATTAATTCATTAGATAATTTAAATAAAAATGAAATAAAAAATGAAATAAAAAATGAGTTTAATGTCAGTTATATTGCTTCAAGTTTTAATGGCATTTCAATAACTCTAAATAAAAAAGATTTAGAGAAATTAGAAAAAAAATCATATATTAGTGAGATTAAACTGGAACCTGAAATAAGATTATTTATGCAGGATTCTGTAGACATAACAAATGCAAGTTCAGCCTGGGAAATTCAAATGCCGGAAAACATAACTGGGGAAGGAGAAGTTATTTGTGTAATTGATTCAGGAGTTAATTATTCTCATCAGGATTTTGGGGGTTGCACTAGTAATGAAATGGTAAATGGCAATTGCAATAAGATTATAGGGGGGTATGCATTTTACAACCCGGTTAATTCATCTGAAAAAAGAGATGTTATGGATAATAATGGGCATGGAACACATGTTTCAGGAATAGTAGCTGCAAATGGAGTAATAAAAGGAATTGCTCCAGATTCAAAAATTGTTATGATGAAAGCTTGCGGCCCTACAAGAAGTTGTGGAACTGGTGAAGTGATTGAATCAATAAACTGGTGTGTTGGCAATGCTTCAGTGTATAACATAAGTGTAATCAGTATGAGTTTAGGTGATGGGTTATATGAAAATTATTGTGATGGAGAAGATTCTGATATGACTGCTGCAATTAATTCTGCAATTCAAAAAAATATTTCGGTTATAGCTGCAACAGGAAATGACGGCAGTCATACTGAGATTGCATGGCCTGCATGCATTGAAAATGTAACCTCTGTTGGTTCAGTAAATAAAAATGATGTTTTTGCTTCAGATACTAACAGAAATAGTATAACTGATTTATTTGGAATAGGCGTTAATATCTATTCAACATATCTTTATGAGTATGCAACTTCAAGCGGAACATCAATGGCAACTCCCATGGTTGCCGGTGCTTTTGCATTAGTAAGGCAGTATAAATTGCTTGAGGGGCAAATTTTAAAACCAATTGAAATTCAAAATGCATTGAATTTAACTGGTAAAATAGTTACAGATTCAGAAACCGGATTGAATTTTTCCAGAATAGATGTTTTATCAGCAATACAATATTTAGATGGAACAAATCCTAAATCATACTTGATTTCTCCCAGTAATAATATGAAAACCACTTTAAGAAATCAGACATTTTCATGCAATGGAACAGACTTGCAATTGAAAAATTTTACAATAAACCTATGGAACTCAACATCTTTATATTATTCCAATGCAACAGAAAAAAGAGGGACTTACAATATTTCTGAATGGAATCTACTTTTAGATTATGAAAACTATGAATGGAACTGTATTGTTTGTGATGAGCAAAATAACTGCAACACAACTTCAAATAACTCTTTATCTGTAAAACAATTAATTGTAAATTTAATTTCTCCATCAAACAATTCATATACAAATTCAGGTGAACATAATTTTACATGCAATGTTTCAAGTGAATTAGAATTATCCAATTTTACATTTTATTTATGGAATTCTTCATCATTATTATATAATTTAACTCAAAACATTTCAGGAACTACCAATGAGTCGGAGATTAATTATACTTTTTCTATAGAAGAGGGATATAAATGGAATTGTTTAGCTGTTAATAACGGGAGTTATGAAACTTTTTATGAAAATAATTATTCTATAACTTATGATATCACGAATCCTTTGCTTGAAGTGATTTCTCCTGAAAATAATTCTTATTATAATAAATTAAAATTCAATGTTAGTTTAAGTGAAAATGGTTACTGCAAGTTCCGTTTAAATAATGGAGAAAATATTAGCTTAAATCAGTATAATACAACTTATTTTTATTATGTAAATGAAACAAGTGAAGGACAGCATAATGCAAGTTTTTATTGCAATGATTCATCAGGAAATTTTAATGAATCAGATTTAATATTTTTTAATGTAAATTTATCAAAACCTGTAATAAAATTAATCTCTCCTGCAAATTCGTATTCCACAACTGCTTCTTCAACAACTATAACTTTCAATTTTAATGTTTCAGATTCATTTAATATTACAGAATGTAAACTACTTATTTCAAATTCAAGTTATTTAAACACTTCAGCAATTTCAACTTCCCAAACTAATACAATTTCTAAAACCTTATCTTCAGGAACATACGACTGGAAGATTAATTGCTCAAATGAATTAGGAAATGAAAACTCATCTGTTTCACATTTGCTGACAATTAATTCGCCAGCAGTTACTGTATCTGGAGGAGGTGGGGGAGGAGGTTCAGCAACAAAAACATATTCAATAAGCGAGAATCAGCTGAATCAGGGATATGAACAAAATTTAAGAGAAAATGATAAAATTAAATTCAGTTATAAAAATGAAACTCATTTAATTCAGATTAAAGATATTAAAAGCGGGGAAATAGAAATTGAAATATCATCTGAAATTATTGAAGCAGTAATAAAATTAGATGAAGAAAAAATATTTGATTTAGATGGGGATTCTATAGGAGATTTATCAGTTAAATTAAACAGCATAGAAGCTAAAAAAGCAAATATAACTATTAAAAAAACAGATGAAATTTTAGATGAAACTGATAGGGAAGAAAAGGAAGAAAACTATTCAGTTGAAACTCCCGATAAACCGCATGAAATAATTAATGTAGAAAATGAAAAAGAAAACAATTTTATATTACCGATTCTTTTTATAATTGCCATATTAATTATAATTTTGGTATTGATATACTATTTTAATAAAAACAAAAAGAAATCAAATAATAAAACAGAATCAAAGAAAAATGAGAAAAACACTAAAAAAAAGCCTGAGAGAAAGAAAAAGATATCTAAAAATTCAGGGAACAAAAAAAGAGGCTGAAAAAGCTATTTTAGATTATATCGGAGTGCTAGGTTATGCAAAAGCTGGAATTAAATTTGTTAAATCCGATATTTTAGCGGTGAACAGGAAAGAATTAGATAAAGTTAAAGCTGCATTATTATTAGCTGATATTAAGGTTATTAAGGTTTCCGGAACTATCAGGAAACTGAAGTAAACCCAAAACTTTAAAAACCCTCAATCATTAATTTTTTTGCGAAGAATAAATTTGGTATTGATTACCTATTTTTAAATAAAAATAAAAAATGGAAACTATGGAAATGCAACATCAGGTTATGGGTTATGACCGAAGTACGCTATTTTCCCCAGATGGAAGGCTATTACAAGTGGAATATGCTCAAAAAACTATAAAGTTAGGTTCTGCTTCAATAGGAATAGCTTGCAAAGATGGTGTTGTAATAATTGCTGATAAAAGAATTAAAGATAAACTAATTATGCCTGAATCAGCAACTAAAATATATGAAATTGACGACCATATAATGGCTTCTGCAGCAGGAATATTATCTGATGCAAGAGTTCTTATTGAAAAGGCTCAGTTAATTTCCCAACAACACAGAGTTACTTATGATTCTCCGATTGATGTTGAATCTGTTATAAAAGAAATAGCAGATGCAAAACAATTATATACCCAATATGGAGGAACACGTCCTTTTGGAGTTTCTATTTTACTGGCTGGAGTTTCAGGAAAAACCCCTAAGGTGTATGTAAGTGATGTAACTGGAAATTATTTTGCTTACAAAGCTACTGCAATAGGAGAGAACGAAGAAAAAATTAAAGAATTGCTAAGGAAAAAATACAAAGAAGAATTAAGCGTAGAAGAGGGAATCAAACTTGGATTAAATATTTTCAAAGAAATTCTTGGTAAGAACTTTTCTTTAGGAAGATTTGATGTAGGTTATATTAATACAGATGAAACAAAAGTTAACAAACTTAGCAATGACGGACTAAAAAAATACACAAAATAAAATGACAAATACTACTGCAAGAATCAAAGCAAAGGGGAAAAATTTCGAAATAATGGTTGATGTTGACAAAGCATTAAAAATGAAAAAGGGAGAAAATGTAAATATTCAGGAAATTTTAGGGATAAATAAGATTTTTACAGATTCAAAAAAAGGATTGCATGCTTCTGAAGATGATTTGCAAGATGCATTTAATACAACTGAAGCAACTAAAATAGCTGAAAAAATAATCAGAGAAGGAGAAATTCAGTTACCTCAGGAATACAGAGAAAAAGAACTTGAAGGAAAAGTTAAGCAGGTTGTGGATTTTTTAGCAAGAAATGCTCTTGACCCTAATACAGGAAAACCTCATACAGCTGAGAGGATTAAAACAGCTATTCAGGAAGCAGGGATTAAAATTGAAAATAAACCAGTTCAGGATCAGTTAAGCAAGATAATTGAAAAACTAAGAAAGGTATTACCTATAAAAATAGAATCAAAAAAACTGAAAGTAGTGATACCAGCAGTTCATACTGGAAAAGCTTACGGATTATTAAATCAGTATAAAGAAAAAGAAGAATGGTTAGAAAATGGAGATTTAGAAGCGATAATAAATTTACCTGTTGGATTACAATCAGAATTTTATGATAAACTAAATTCAATAACTCACGGCTCTGCAATTACAGAGGAAATGAACAATGGCTAAAAAAGAAGAAAGTATGGAAAAAGCAGAAAAAAAAGAAGAAAAAAGGGAGATTGTAATCCCAGGAGAGACAATTGTTTCAGGAGAAGATTTCTTACCTGGAGACTGGACAAGAAGAGAAGGAAAAGATATCATAGCAGACAGATTTGGACTAGCTGATAAAGCAGGAAGATTAGTTAAAATCATCCCATTATCAGGGATTTACATGCCCAGAAGAGGAAATATAGTTATTGGGAAAGTTAAAGATGTCACATTTAATGGTTGGATAATGGAAATTAATTCTCCATATTTGGCATTTTTACCATTATCAGAGTGCCCTAAATTTATAAATAAAGAAGATTTACAAGATTATATTGATATAGGAGACATAGTAATCGCAAAAGTATCCTCAGTAAAAAGCAGGGGAGTAGATTTAACTATTAAATCAAGAGGATTGGGAAAACAAGAAGAAGGAATGATAATGAAAATCAATCCCCATAAAGTTCCAAGGGTAATAGGAAGAGAAGGAAGTATGATAAATTTAATAAAAAATGAAACTAACTGCAACATAACTGTTGGTCAAAACGGATTAATCTGGATGAAAGGATATAATATAGAAGAAGAACTTTATGCTAAAGAAGCAATTTATTTTGTGACAAAAAAATCATTTATTTCAGGACTAACTGATAGAGTAAAGAAATGGTTTGAAGAAAACAAAAAGGAGAAAAAATGACATACAAAAAACGATACGACGGAAGAAAATTTGATGAAACAAGAAAAATAGATATTGAATTGGATGTAGTTCCGAATGCCGATGGCTCAGCTAAATTTTCTTTTGGGGACACAATTGCAATTGCAGCTGTTTACGGACCGAAACCATTACATCCTCAGCATTTGCAAAATCCAAGAAAAGGAATTATAAGAGCAAAATATGACATGATAAGTTTTTCAGTAAATGAAAGAAAAAGGCCTGGACCAAGCAGAAGAAGCACTGAAATAAGCCAGATAACTGAATGGGCTTTGTCTGAAGTAGCTGAACTAGAAGCTTTTCCTAATACTGTTGTAGACGTTCACATAATGATTACTCAGGCAAATGCATCAACAAGATGTGCAGGAATAAATGCTGCAGCTTTGGCTATGGCTCGTGCAGGAATACCTATGAAAGAGTTAGTTGCTTCAGTTTCAATAGGAAAATTAGATAAAACTTTAGTAGTAGATGTTTCAAAAGATGAAGAAGATTATGAAGAAGGAGAAGGTGCTACAGATATTGCTATGAGTTTTTCATGCAAAACTAATAAGATAACTCATATACAGTTGGATGGCAAAATTTCAAATGAAGAATTAAAAGAAGCAGTCAAATTAGGAAAAGAAGCTTGTCAAAAGATATATTCAGAACAAAAAAAACATTTAAAAAAAATAAATAAGGAATAAACAATAAATTCAAATAAAATGGAAACAGGAAATTTCCAATCATTTAAATTTAAGATAAATAAATAGATAAATAAGGAATAAACAATAAATTCAAATAAAATGGAAACAACAACTTTAACTAAAGAAAGAATTGCAGCTTACTTAGAAAAAGGTAAAAGATTTGATAACAGAGAATTGCTTTCATATAGAGATATAAAAATTGAAACGGGAATCAGCAAAAACTCTGAAGGTTCAGCTAGAGTTAAAATCGGAAAAACTGAAGTAATTGTTGGAGTAAAATTAGATGTTCTTGAACCTTATCCTGATTCTCCTGACGGAGGAGTATTAATCACAACTACTGAATTGACTCCTTTGTCTTCTGACAGATTTGAATATGGCCCTCCCAGAGAAAATGCTATTGAATTAGCGAGATTAGTTGATAGGGGAGTGAGAGAATCCGGATTAATTGATTTCAAAAAATTATGTATCAAAGAAGGAGAAAAAGTATGGGGAATATTTCTAGATATTTATTCAGTGAATGACGACGGAAATTTGATTGATGCTGCATGTATAGGAGCAATTGCAGCATTATTTGATGCTAAGATGCCAGAATATGATGAGGAAAAGGAGAGAGTTAATTATGGTAAATTGACAAAAAAAACCCTTCCTTTAACAGATATTATTCCTATAACAATGACTTTCCACAAAATTAATGGAAAGATTATACTGGATCCTATAAGGGAAGAGGAAGATGCATCTGAAGCCAGAATAACTTTGGCAATTTCATTATATAACAAGAAAAAAGTTGTTAATGCAATGCAAAAAGGACAGGAAACTGCATTAACAATAGAGGAAGCTGAGAAAATTTTTGATATTGCATTTGAAAAATATGATGAGTTATCATCAAAAGTATTAAAAAACATAAAAACTAAGTAAAAAATGGAAGATTTTACCAAATATGAAGTTGCAAGAATTCTTGGAGCAAGAGCATTACAGATTAGTATGGATGCTCCCTTATTATTGGATGTTTCTCAAAAAAAGGTAGAGAAATGGAATTATGATCCCTTAAAACTAGCTGAATTAGAGTTTAAAGCTGAAGTTTTGCCAATAACAATAAAAAGACCCTTACCAAAAAAAAGAAAGGAAAAATTGAAAAGGGAAGAAGAGAAAAAAGTTAAAGATAAAGAATTGGTTGAAAAAGAAATGAAAGAAGAAAAGGAGATTAAAGAATCTGGTGAGATTATGGAAATTGCAAAACCAGCTGATGAGCAAGAAGAAGCTGCAAAAAAAGCGGAACCAGCTGCTTAATTTTTTTACCATAAAACTTAAAAGGATAGTTCTTCTATACTTATATGGGATTGGTGGATGCATTTGAAGTTTGTGCTGAAGCAAAAAAAGATTTTATTGAAAATATTTTAAGTTTTGTTCCCGAAAATGCAAAACAGGGAAAACGGAAACAAATAAGCGAATTGTTAAATGATTATTCCGGAATGGATTTTCAGGTTATTAAATTGTTGTTATATGCCTCTAGAAGAGGGAAACTTGAACATTATCTGGATAAATTACAAATCTTATATGACGAATATTTACAAGATACTGATTCCCAACAGAGAACTTTTGGAGAAGGCAAGGCTGAAATTGCTCAGAGGCATATTTCAATATTGTATGAAGAATTAGATAAGTTCTGATTAGATAAAGATTTTTATACTCATGTTTCTTTAAAAATTTATGAAAATAAAAGAGGTATGGACTAAGCCAGTTTTAGATTCAAGAAATAAAAAAACAATAGAAGTTTTTTTAAGAACTTTAGATGGTGTTTTTTCAGCTTCTGCTCCTAATGGAAAAAGCAGAGGCAAGTTTGAAACTCCCCCTTACAGAAGTAGTATAAAAGAAGATACCGAAGTTTTAGGTTTTAAAGAAGACAGAATAAAAAATTTGGATTTTGAAAAATTTGAAGATTTATTGAAATTAGATATGGTTTTAAAAAATTATGTTGGAGCTAATACTTTGTTTGCTTTGCAGTCTGCTATATTAAAAGCAGTTGCTTCTGAGCAACAAAAACAAGTTTGGGAATTAATAAATCCTGAGGCAAAAAAAATGCCTTTACCTCTAGTAAATGTAATCGGAGGAGGCAGACACTCAGAGACAAGAAAAAAACCAGATTTTCAGGAATTTTTAATAGTCCCTAATTCAAGAAAAATACACAAAAATAAAGAAATTATTGAGAAATTATATAAAAAGTTGCCCTGGAAATTGAGATGGAAAGAGAAAAGAATTTTCATTACTAAAAACGATGAAGGTGCTTATAATACAAAATTAAATGATGCTGATGTTTTAGAATTTTTAGATAACATTAAATTAAAAAAAGGGGTAGATGTAGCTGCTTCTGAATTATATCATAATGGTTTTTATTTGTATAATAATGATTTAAATGTCTGGAAAAGAAAAGAACAAATCCAGCATATAATCAAGTTAGCTAAAAAACATGACTTATTTTACATTGAAGACCCTTTGCAAGAGGATGATTTTGAGGGATTTTCAGAAATAAAGAAAAATGTAAAAGGATTGGTTGTAGGAGATGATTTAACTGTGACTAATCCTGAAAGATTAAAAAAGGCAATTTCAAATAATTCAATTAATGGAATTATTGTCAAGCCAAATCAGAATGGCTCACTGATAGAAGTAAAAAAAATAGTTGATATGGCAAAAAAATACGGGATTAAGACAATTATGTCCCACCGTTCAGGAGAATCTGAAGAAAGAATATTAGCTGATTTATCATTTGGATTTCAAGTTGATTTGATAAAAATTAGTCTGGGTAAAAATAGAAAGCAAAAGTGGAACAGATTAATTGAAATTGAAAAATCTTAAAATGATTTTTAAAAAAATTCAAATTTATATCATATTAATTTTAGTTTCTTATTTATTTGTTGTTTCAGCTCAACAACCAAATGTTTTTCCTAAACTAGAGAAAACAGTTTATCATGTTAATGAAGATATTAATATCCAAGTGAACATTGAAAATCCTTCTGAAACCAGAATAAATGCCAGTTTTGTTATTTTTCTAGAAATTGAATCTGTTGAAAGGGTAAAATTAGATATTTATAGCCAGGAAAGATTAATTGAATCTTCTACAAGCCACTCTGAAATTTTCAAAATAAATGTTGATGACGAAGGCGATTATTTTGGAAAAATTCTGTTAAATTATCCAAATAAAACTCTAATTAGTGAAGAAGAATTTTATTTTATTGTTTCAGGAATTCCCCCGTATATAAACTTGAAAACATGCAAAGAGCCATGTGAAACATCTACTCAGGGGTTTTTAGATTCTGAAACAGTTATATTGGGAGTTGATACAAATGCTGAAGCGCTTGAAGGAGAAGTAATATATCCTCAGGGAAATAAACAAAAATTAGAGTTTTTTGAAAATACTGCCTATATTAATTCTGAAATCAGAGGGACACATAAGATAATTGTATCTGGAAAGAAAGATGATTTAATCACAACAAAAACAACAACATTTTATATTGTTGGAGGCAATCCTTTAAACATTTCTAAAACTAAAATTGCATTTTATGTTTTTGTTGGAGTAGTTTTAATTATTTTTATTGTTGGATTCATATTTGTTCTGAAAAAATATGTTTTGTGACAAACTTTATAAAATTCATTGTGTTTCTTGTTTAATGAAAAAAGAGCAAGACGCATATGGACAGGAAATAAAAGAATTTTTTGAAAGCCTACCAAAAAAACAAATTATGGGAGGATGTATTGCAGGTATTAGTACCCTTTATGTTGATTCTGCTGGGAATGTTTTTGCTTGTCCATTTCTCAAATATATAATATCAAATGTTTTTGATGAAAAAATTGAGAAGATATGGTATGAAAATGAAACACTTATCAAATTAAGGGACAGAAAAAATTTTAAGGGTAAGTGTGGTAGATGTAAATATAATCCTTTTTGTGGGGGTTGTAGAGGAGCTTCTTTTTTAAAAACAGGCTCATTGTTTGATTCTGATCCGAATTGTTGGTTGTAGATTAGTTATTCAGAGATTTTATAAAATAATGATTACATCTATGTTGATTGGGAAAATTTTGAATTAGACTGGCCTATAAGGAATATGATTGAAAAAAGTTTGACAGATTGTCATTCTGATATTGAAGCAAGTTATACTTGCTGGAAGTGTAAAACAGAACCTGCGATATGTCCTCCCCATGGTATGCAAACTAAAACATGTATGGATTCTTGTAATATCCTAGATGGTAAACCGGCATCATTTACTCAAAAAATTTCTTGTTCTCCTGGTGTGTGTTCTGGGTGTTATATCCCAAGATGGTTTGGAGATGAGTGGAGTAATAATGTTTGTATTTCTTATGGAACAAGATTTGAGCAGACAATTGGAACTGAGGAAAAAACATTAACTGAAAGAGTAAAAGAAGTATTATATACCAACGATGGAGATTATTCTCTGGAGATAGTTTCTCCTCAAAATGCAATATTGACCTTATTTAGCAGGAATGGAACTGCTTATGTATATAATTTAAACTAAACGAAAAAATAGAGATTATTCTACCTGATTGGGATGATGATATAAACCGATTGGTTCTATATGCAGATGAAATCGGAGAGGATTATGTGAAGATTAGTATTTTAGAGAGTTATAAAACAGAGGTTCCGGTTGCAATAAAAGCTTATTGTAATTATGATTGTACTGTCAAGCAGCAAAAAGATGACTGGAGTTATTGCCAAAACAGTTATGAATGTCAGAGTAATCTGTGTTCTGGACAGGAATGCACGGGTATAAATGCCATGATAAGAGAGACAACAAGGTTTAAAGCATTAGGAGTTAGAATATATTGTAAATTAGCTTCATGGTTTGGCTTAAAAGAATATGATTCTTGCATAGTTAATTATTTAGGACAGGATTATTTGGAAACTGCGTCTGGGGGAGGAGGGGGTAGTGGTTCTTATCAAAAAGAATAATGTATAGGTTCATGACATATGTCACTGTCTTACACATTATCAAAAAGGATAAATAAATTTATAAACTCTAATTTTGTATGATTAATACTTAGTCAGGTGCATAATCTTCATAGTTAAGAGGAGCATTTAACCCCTGAACTATTTATAATTTGATAGAAATTAAGCAAATTAAACGAAAACAAATATAAGAAATATGGCAAAGAAAAAATCAACTAAGAAAACAGAGAAGAAGAAAGAGAAAGCTGCAAAAAAAGCAGAAGGAAAGAAAAAAGAAGAGAAAACAGAATTAACTGAAGAAGAGAAGGAAGAGAAGAAAAAGCAATTATTAGAAAAAGCTAAAGAAATGGAGAAGAAGATTAAGGCAAAAGAAGTTGAAAAAAAGCCAGAGAAAAAAGGAGAAGAGGAAGGAAAGAAAAAAGAGACAAAAGAAGAGGAAGGAAAGAAAAAGAAAACCCCTTCACTATTAGATTATTTTGTTAAATGTGGCATTCATTTAGGAACTAAAGTTATTACCCCTATGATGAGGCCTTTTGTTTACAGAAAAAGAGCTGATGGATTAGCAATATTAAATACTAATTTAATTGAAGAAAAAATAAATCAAACTTCTGAATTCTTAAATCAGTTTGAACCTGAGGATGTTATTGTTGTATGTAAAAGAGAAGCTGGATGGCAAGCAGTTAGAAATTTTTCTGAAGCCACTGGAATAAGAGCGTTTACAAAAAAATATCCTGCTGGGATAATAACTAACATTAAACTTCCTAGATTTTTTGAACCAGAATTAGTAATTGTTTCAGATCCCTGGTTAGATAAAAATGCACTGAATGATGCTTATAAGATAAATAAAAAAGTTTTATGCTTATGTGATGCAAACAATATAGTGAAAAGATATGATGCTATGATTCCATGCAATAATAAAAGTAATAAAAGTTTAGGATTGGTTTACTGGTTGTTGGCTAAAAAGTATGTAAAAGCCAGAGGGATAAAAACTAAAGTTCCAAGTTTAGAAGAATTTGCAGGAGAAGAGTTGAAGGAACCAAAAACTAAAGCAGAAAGAAAAAGAGAAAAAGAAATGGAAAAAGCAAAAAAGAGAATTGAAGAGATAGCTAAGAAAAAAGATTAAAAATTCTGATAAGAAATTGCATTCTCAAAGAAATGCGCCCGCAGACTTTACAGAACACCAAAAATCTGTTCTGTAGAAAATTTATTATAAATGACAATATATTATTTATTAAATATCAAAAAAGAGGTGGTTTAAATGAAGAAGTCTAATAAGTATAAAAAACTTATCATTAGGGGTTCTGTATAATTAAAAGGTGATAGCTTTTAACTATATTGTGATTCCCTCTAT